>PKZR01000422.1 GCA_003133815.1 Limisphaerales bacterium
GCTTGCCGCCGGCGCGGATGCACTTCTGCGTGTCCGCCGCGCGGCCAGGGGTGTAGGGACACTTGGTCTGGCCGAGGAAAATCGGGACGAACTGGTTCATGCCGGCGTTCGTGAACAGGAGGTTCGGGCTGTCGGGCATGAGGCTGGAAGACGGCACGATGGTGTGCTGCTTCGACTTGAAGAAGTCGAGGAAGTCTTTTCGGATCTGGCTGCTTGAGCGGATTTGTGCTGGCGTCATCATTTGAAACAGGCGGGAAGTTAATAAAAAAAACACGCGCGGGCGAGCGGAAGTTTTGGGAAAGCCGCTTCTGGAAATTTTTGCAAAGTCGTATGGACACTGGTGATGATTTAACCGAATATGAAGAAAACGAATTTTGATTTTTTAATGAGAACAGGCAAAGAACTCATATTGGCCACCCGTCCGTTCGCCGCAGATAACACCGTGAAAAGCTGGTGGTACATTCTTTCGACGACGTTCATGCTGGCGGCGGCGGTGGCGGGAACGCTCTGGTTTTCCCACCTGGCTGTCAGAATGGTTTGCAGCGTGCTCGCCGGATTGCTGCTGCTCCGCCTCTTCGTCATTTACCACGACCAGCAGCATCACGCCATTTTGTCCAAGTCCCGGGTGGCGGAATATTTCATGCGCGCGTTTGGCGTGCTGTCGTTAAGCCCGAGCAGCATCTGGCGCGCGTCGCATAATTATCATCACAAGCACAATTCCAAGCTCCGCAGCGCGCACATCGGCTCCTATCCCATCATGACGCGCGCCGAGTATTTGCGCTCGTCGAAGCGCACGCGCTTTGACTACCTGTTCATGCGTCATCCGCTTACCATCCTGTTCGGCTATGTGTTCGTGTTTCTTTACGGGATGTGCCTGTATCCATTCTTTGACAAACCGCGCGAACATTACGACTGCCTGATCGCCGCCGTAGTCCACCTGACGCTGGCGGTGCTGCTGACGTGGTTCTTCGGCTGGCCTGCGCTGTTCCTGACGCTGATCATTCCGCACTTCATCGGCAGCGCCATCGGGTCGTATTTGTTTTATGCGCAGCACAATTTCCCGGGCGTATCTTTTTATGACCGCGCCGGATGGGCCTACGAAAAAGCCGCGCTGGAATCATCGAGCTTCATGAAGACAGGGCCGGTCATGGCGTGGTTCACCGCGAACATCGGCTACCATCACATTCATCACCTGAACGCCCGCGTTCCATTCTACCGCCTGCCGGAAGTTCTGAAGAAAGTTCCCGAACTTGGAAAACCCAAGACGACCTCGCTGCACCCGCTGGACATCATCCGATGCCTGCGACTGAAGGTCTGGGATGTCGAGTCGCAGCAGATGGTAGGACTTTGAAATGTCAAGTCGTCCGCCGAAAATATTTTTAAAAATAATTCTTGAGTAATTTGACCGGCGGGACGATAAAGGTCTTAGAAGTTAGCACGCTCTTTTAAAAAAATAATTTCCCTGCCCTGTTCGTGATTCGAAGCAATCCTTGAACCGTAAGTTAAACGATCACGGAGCGAGTCGCGGTTGTGGCCGACACGCCTTCACTGGAAGTCGAAAGCATTCAGGCAAGTTCCCATGTAGCAATACATGTTCAAAGGTAAGTTAGACACGGCAATGGCGGGGGTTCTTTCAAGATCGCAGGACTGACTCGTCAACCCTGCTATCAAAGCCCGCCACCCGTTGCGGGCTTTTTTCTTTTGGGAAATCATTTTGTCCGGTGCTAATCTTAGCTCATGGCACGCGACGACTTGTTTTCCGCTCCGGTTGAAAGCCAACCGGAAGCAAAGTCTCCTTCCGCAGCCCCGACCTGGCGCGACAAGCCTGTGCAGGATAATTTCAGCAGCCAGCCGCTCGCCGCGCGGATGCGCCCGCGCAACCTCGACGAATACGCCGGGCAAACGCACATTCTCGGGCCGGGACAATTGCTGCGCCGGGCGATTGAAGCAGACCGCATCCAGTCGCTCATTTTTTACGGGCCGCCCGGCACCGGCAAAACCTCGCTCGCGCAAATCATCGCGCGCCAGACCAAATCAAAATTCGAGCGCTTGAGCGGCGTGGAATCCAACGTCGCCGACATGAGGCGCGTCCTCTCCGCCGCCGCCAACCGGCTTGAGAACACCGGCGCGTCCACGATCCTCTTCATTGATGAAATCCATCGCTTCAACAAATCACAGCAGGATGTTTTGTTGCCCGACGTGGAAAGCGGCGTCGTCAAGCTCATCGGCGCGACCACGCACAACCCGTTTTTCTTCGTCAATTCACCGCTCGTCTCGCGCTCGCAAATCTTTGAACTGCGCCCGTTGACCGAGGAAGATTTGTTCTCGCTTCTGCAACGCGCTTTGGCCGACGAAGAACGTGGCCTCGGCTACATGAAAATTTCCGCCGACGAAAATGCGCTGCGTCATCTTGCGAAAATTTCTGATGGAGACGCACGCAAGGCTTTGAACGCACTCGAAATCGCCGCGCTCACAACCGCGCCGGAGAAAAACGGTGTCGTGAAAATCACGCTTGAAGTCGCCGAGCAAAGCATCCAGAAAAAAGCCGTTGTGTATGATGGCGATGACGACGCGCATTACGACACCATTTCCGCGTTCATCAAATCCATGCGCGGCAGCGATCCGGACGCGGCGCTCTACTGGCTGGCGAAAATGATCCACGCAGGCGAAGACCCGCGATTCATCGCGCGGCGGATCATGATTTGTGCGGCGGAAGATGTCGGGCTGGCAGACCCTATGGCACTCGTGCTGGCAAATGCGGCGTTTCACACGGCGGAATTCGTCGGCTGGCCGGAGGCGCGGATTCCACTCGCCGAGGCGACGATTTACATCGCCACGGCGAACAAAAGCAATTCCGCCTATCTCGCCATTGACGCCGCTCTGGCGGATGTCCGTTCCGGCCGAACGATTGCCGTGCCGGAACATCTGCGCGACACGCATTACAAAGGTGCGGAACGGCTCGGTCACGGCAAAGGCTACGAATACGCGCACGACGGCAAGGAGCATTTTGTCCCGCAGGATTATCTTGGCGCAGACAAGATTTACTACGAGCCGACGGATCAAGGCGTTGAAAAGAAAATCAAGGAGCGCGTCGAGAAATGGCGCGCACAGTTCAAGGAAGTTCGAAAACCCGCAGATGGACACGGATAAAAAACAATTAAAGGCGGAACTGCGCTCTCAAATGCGTGCGCGGCTTGAAAAGATTTCCCCTGCGGTGCGGGCGGTGGAGTCCATTGACTTTGGCGAACGGTTGAAAACCCAAATCCCCAGCGCGCACACGATTTTATTTTTCGCTCCGATGCTGGACGAGCTGGATGTCTGGCCGGTGTTGGAGCTGGCGCTGGCGTTGGGTACCAACTGCGCCCTGCCCTTTTTTGACGAGGAGAAAAAACACTACGTTGCGCGACAGTTGATGAATTTGAAGACCGACATCGTCGTCGGAAAATTTGGGCTGCGGGAGCCGGCTTCAACTTGCGCTGAGATTCCGCTGGATAAATTCGACCTGATACTCGTGCCGGGAATGGCGTTTGACCTCTCAGGGAACCGTCTCGGCCGCGGCTTCGGATTTTACGACCGGCTGCTGGAAAGGGCCGCCGGGATAAAATGCGGTGTCGCATATGATTTTCAACTGCTGGCAAAAATTCCGTCGGAACCGCACGATGCCAAGGTAAATTTTATTTTGACGCCAGATCGATGCTTGAAAGCCGCGCGTTGAATCGGGAATCACTGCGGATGCTGCTGGTCCATCAAAGGCATGCCGTTCTCCCAGCCTTGAGGAGCGTTCCACGGACGGGCTGAAACGTTTTCAGGCTCGCCGGTCGAGCAACCGCTGACGCCGAGGAGAAATAAGCCTAGCAGAAGAAGCAATAAATACTGGACTGCGCGAAATTTCATTTTATGTGGCCGGATGCGCCGGGCTTACATCATCACCTTCAAAAAGATCTCCGAGCTTCCATCCCGGCACGATGTTGGCGATGCAACGGTCCTTCTGAACGGTGCGGACGACGACTTTAGCCACCAATTTGCCATCGCGGCTTACCAGCAATTCACCATCCTGCAACACACCCTGTTCGTCACCGATGTCCAACACCACAAAATCCCACTTCGGATCCACCACCACAACCTTGCCTTTGAGGCCAGCGGGCAACTTCACGACGTAATCTTCGTTTCCCGTAAGCTGCGCGAGCTGGTTGGAAAGACGGCTGATGGTGCGGCTCATCACCATCTTTTCATCGTTGGCGACCGCAATCGCTTTCTGCGTATCCTTGAGCGACTGGGCAAGCTTGAGGATTTGGTCTGGGGTATAATCGGTGTTCTTGTAGGCGGCGAGATCGTTCTGGGCGGAATCGCGCTCCTGCACAGCCTTCGTGAGCTTGTCGGTCAGGTCATCGGCGCGCTTGGTCTGGGCTTCGGCCGTATCCTCTGCTTGCTTGCGGGCGGCGTTCGCATCCGCCAGCTCTGACTGCGTCTGCTTTAAATCACCTTGTGTCCGGGCAAGATCCTTTTGTGTCTTGGCAAGATCCGTCTGCGCGGTGATCTTGTCGGCACGTTGCGTGTTGCGGTCGTCCGTCAAGGCGCCGATCTTGTCCTTCACCACCACAAAATTCACCACTCCGGCGCCGATGGCCGCTAAAATGGCAATTATCAAACTGATGCGAATCAACATGGATGTTTTGAATTTCCAAGCAAAATAATCTTTCAAGCCAAACCTGTCAACGCCCTTTGCAACTTTCAACAATTTATTTTCCCTTTCCCAAACTCCGCTTTCGTTGCACTTTGATTTTTGAATGCAACGCCCGCCCGCGACAACTCCATGCGACTGAACCACGGCATCCACCTCGCTTACAGCACGAACGTCCATCGCGGCGAAACGTGGTGCGAAACCCTTGACTCACTTGTTAATTACACTCTCGCCGTGCGACAGAAGGTCTGCCCGCAAAAGCCTTTCGCCATCGGCCTGCGATTGAGCCATCAGGCCGCCATTGAATTATCCGACCCCATAACACTTTTGGAATTCCAGCGCTGGCTCGAAAAAAACTCCTGCTACGTATTCACCATCAACGGATTTCCCTTCGGCCGGTTCCACGGCACCCGTGTGAAGGAAAATGTTTACCGCCCCGACTGGACCTCGCCGGAGCGTCTCGATTACACCAACCTCCTCTTCGACCTGCTCGCGCAACTCCTGCCCGCCGGAATCGAGGGCAGCGTCAGCACCCTGCCCGGCTCCTTCAAGGAATTCATCCGCACCGGTGAACAGCAGCAGATCATCCGCGAATCGCTCTGGAAATGCGTCGAGCACGTCGCGCAGCTCGCCGAAAGCACAGGGAAGAAGCTGCATCTCGGGCTCGAACCCGAACCCCTCGGCCTGATTGAGAACAGCCGCGAGACCGTCCGGTTCTTCGAACAGCTCCGCGACGAACATCCCCGCGACCCGCGCCTCGGCGTACATCTCGGCGTCAATTACGACACCTGCCACTTCGCCGTCGAGTTTGAAGAACCGCGCCCCGCACTTGCCGTCCTGCGCGACGCCGGCATCAGGATCAGCAAAATCCATTTAAGCTCCGCGCTCAAGACCATCGCCACCCCCGAAGCCCGCGCCGCGTTGAAACAATTTGCCGACGACGTTTACCTCCACCAGGTCGTCGCGCGCAACGCCGACGGAACATTAAAGTTCCATCGCGACCTCCCCGACGCCCTCGCCAATTTTCCCAACTTCCAACTCCCAACTTCCAACTCCGAAGAATGGCGCATTCATTTTCACGTCCCGCTGCACGCGCCCGCCGCGCCGCCGCTCCAAAACACAAGCGACCATCTGCTCGGCGTACTGGACGTGCTCGCGGAAACCCCGGCCCTCTGCACGCACCTCGAAATGGAGACCTACACCTGGGAAGTGCTGCCGCCGGAATTGAAATCGCGCAGCGTCGTCGAGCAGCTTGCGGGGGAATACCACTGGACACTCTCGCGCCTCGCCGAGCGCGGCCTCACCGGGGAATAAAACAGTTACCTCTTTAGTTTCACATTTGAAATGCGAGAAAAGAATTAGTAGCAGGATTCGTTCGGAGTTTTGAAGTCCAACCGAAGTTCATCTTACGTTTCCGATTTCTTCCACCAAATCTTCGACGACCCAGTTTGACCGCGCGGCCTGCAATCCGTCCGCCGCGTGGCCGTGCTGCCAGACGGCGTAGCGGAGGGTTTTTTCAACGTCCTCCTGCAATTGCGTCTGCGCGAGCAACCCCGAAATATATCCCGCCAGCGCGTCGCCGCTGCCGCCCTGCCCCAGATGCGGATTGCCGGACGGGTTCACAAAGAGTTCGCCCGTGCTGCGGCCGATCAAGGTCTGATGACCCTTGAGCACCACCCAGCAGTTGCCAAGTTGTTTTGAGATCGCACGCAACGCCTGCGGTCGCGCGGATTGCACCTTGTCCGCCGTGGTCTTGAGCAAATGCGCGGCCTCGCCCGGATGCGGCGTGACGACGCGGACGGCGTCCTTGGGAAATTCGGCGGACGAAATCCAGTCGAGCGCAGTGGCGTCCACGATGACGGGCAGTTCGGATTCGAGCCACAGTTCGCGCGTGAACAGTTTCATTGCATCCGCCAAATCCGTCCCGGCAAGGCCGCAGCCGACCAGGAAGGCGGTGATGGTCTTTTGAAAATTTGTTTCCGGCTTCCAGACGCCGACCATGGCGGACTGCAATTGCGGCGCGACGACGGGATAAATCTTCTCCTGTGCGAACAGGGTGACGAGTCCGGGCTGCGCGCGTTGCGCCGCGTGCGTGGCAAGCACCGCCGCTCCGTGAAATCCAAAACTACCCGCGACAACCGCCAGATGCCCGAACGAACCTTTGTGCCCAGCGACGGCGCGGCGCGGCGGGAAACCTTGGAAATCCTCCGGCTGCGTCCAGTTCATTTCCGTTTCAACCGGGCAGGAAACCAGTCCAACGTCCTCCGCGACTTCCAGCCGCCCGACAAACGGCCAAGCGGCTTGCGCGAGCATCCCGATTTTTGGTGCGCCGACGGTAAGCGTGACTGCGGCTTCAATTGCGGCACCGAAATGTTCGCCGGTGTCCGCGTCCAAGCCGGAGGGAACGTCAATGGACAGGACGGGGATTTTCGATTCGTTGACTCGTTCGATTAATTTGATCCAGCCGTTGTCGAGCGGGCGGTTCAGGCCGATGCCGAACAGGCCGTCAATGATGAGAGCGGGTTTCTGCGCCAGCGCGGTTTCGAGCGCGGGCAGGAAATTCTCCGGCGCGGCGATATCGAGCAGTTCGTTTTTGCGCCCGTCGAGAAATTCACGCGTGGCGCTGGCGTCGCTGCCGTTTTTCCCCTTTCCGGCAAGAATCAAAATCAAATCATCGGCGCGCGTGAGCCGGCGTGCGCGGCGGGCAACGCGTTTGCCGACGCGGCGGATGACCTCGATCTCGTTCTGGCCGCTGGCCCAGGTGGCACGCTCCCATTCGCGCATCTGCGCGGTGTTGATGACCGGAACTGACATGGCGCGAGTGTATTGAATTTTCGCGCTGGCAAAAAGGATATTTGCGTTGTCACAGAATTGTAACGCGATTGAAATTGTGTGACGAATCGCCGCGTGACATTCTCGTGACGTGAAGCCACGCATTTTAGTAGTGGATGACGAGCCGGAGGCGGTGGAACTGGTCGAGTTCAACCTCAAGCAGGCCGGTTACACCGTCAGCACGGCGGCGGACGGCGCGGAAGCGCTCAAAAAAGCGCACTCGCAGCCGCCGGATTTGATCGTGCTCGACGTGATGCTGCCTGAAATGGACGGCTTCGAGGCATGCAAGGTGTTGCGGCTCGACCCGGCCACCACGAAAGTCCCCATCATCATGCTCACGGCGAAGGCGGCGGAGATTGACCGCGTGCTCGGCCTTGAGCTTGGCGCGGATGATTACCTGACCAAGCCTTTCAGCCCGCGCGAACTTCTGCTGCGCATCAAAAAAATTCTCGCACGCGGCGCGACCGAGGAAAAGCCGAAGGATCAGTTGCGTTTTGGCGACCTGCTGATCGACATCCCGCGCCACATAGCAAGCTGGAAGAGCAAGGCGATTGAATTGACGGCGACGGAATTCAAGCTGCTAACCGTCCTCGCCCAACGCGCTGGGCGCGTGCAGTCGCGCGATCATCTTCTCCGCGATGTCTGGGAATACGACAGTCTGATTGACACGCGCACTGTGGACACTCACATGAGGCGGCTCCGCGAAAAACTCGGGCCTGCGTCGAAGCATCTGGACACGGTTCGCGGCGTCGGCTATCGCTTCGTAGAGTGATGTGGCCGGTTCTCGCAATCATTGCAGCTGGTGTCGCCGTCGGAATCCATTTCTGGTGGCGGAAGAAATTTCTGCGCCAGCAAATGTCCCTTCATGCCGACATGGAAACTTTCCAGCGGCGGCATCA
>PKZR01000023.1:0-3833 GCA_003133815.1 Limisphaerales bacterium
GTGCTGCCGGCGATGAGGCAGTGCGGCATCTCGGCGAGGTCAGCCACGATGGGATGGCCATAAACGTCCTTGCCGAGCGCGATGGGAATGCGGGCCTTGGAATTGCGCCATTCGTCGGATTCGAACAGGTCGCGCATGATGACCTTGGTCTTGATGAGATTGGGAACCTCGATGCCGACGGAGCTTTTCCCGGGAACGGGCGCGAGGATGTGGATGCGCTCGGCCTTGAGCGCGGCGGCGATGTTGTTNNATGGTGGGGCCTTTGGTGATGTCGCCGAGCGATACCTCGATGTCGAACTGCGCGAGCGTCTGCTGCATGAGCCGCGCGTTGGACATCAGCTCCTCCTTGGACTCGGTCGGCTTGACCGTCATGTCCGGGTGCTGGAGGAAATCCATCGGCGGCAACTGGTAGTTGCCGATCATCGGCGTCGAGGCGACGCTGATGGGCTTGGGCTTGCGCGGCCTCGGTTTTGCAATTCCGGTGATTTTGATTTCCGGCTCGGGTTTTTCATCCGCCGGTTTTTCGGATTCAGCCTTGTCGGCGGCTGTTTCATCAGCCGTTGTCTCGGCAGAATTTGCATCCTCAGGCATTTCAGGAACTGTTTCGCCGGTTTTCCTGCCGAGAATTTCGTCCGTGGTCGCCGCGACGATTTCTTTTGTGGAAGTTGCTTCGACTTCATCCGGCGGCGCAACGGGTTCGGGAGCCTTGGTTTCGGGCAAGGTGGTTTTGCGGAAGCGCGGCGATTTGTTTTGCGGCACGCTCAAATCGCGCACAGTCGGTTCGGGGACGGGTAGCCCGTCAGCGCCGAGGCCGGAGCGCGCCACTTCCTCCTGCAATTTCTGCGCCTGTTTTTCGAGTTCGCGGGCGCGGCGTTCGAGAATCGCCTCGTCACCGGATTTTTCCGATTCGACTTCGGCGGGATTTTTTTGCAGCAGCGCGCGTATCCAGCCGCCGAGTTTGAAGTTCGTCAAGAAAAGTAGGCTTATAAAGCAAAGTGCCAGATAAACGATCGTCGCGCCAATTGAACCGAACATCCAGAAGCCCCAGTCATCGCCAAACAGTTTGAAATCAAACAGAGTTTTGCCCAGCAATCCGCCTGCGCTGGGCACGTCAATATTGTCACGCAACGCCTTGAAAAGTCCGTCCATCCTGTCCAGCAGGCCGGACAGCGAAAAAATCAGGACGATTGACCAAAATCCGAACCAGCGCAGCCGTTCGCGCAGGCAGGAAAGGAAACTGCACACATAGCCGATGCCGAATGCCGCGAGCAAAAACGGGATGATGTAGGCGGTGATTCCGAAAATGAAAAAAAATCCATAGGCGACATGCGCGCCGAGCGAGCCGATCCAATTATGCGTCTGATGATGCGCGCTGGTGCTGACGAAAGACAGGTCGTAACGGTCAAAGGAAAATTGCGCCACGAGCAGCAGCAATGCGCCGGCCAGCAGCGCGATGCCGATGACGTCGTTGAGTCCATGATGCGAGTCCGGCGTCTTTCGTGACATGGCCGCAGCGTAACAACTTGGAGCGGCGGATTCAAAGTTGAAATTGAAACGGCGTTGCCAGCGCGACAGTTCAGACTTGCAAAGTCGCGGTGAAAATTTAGAATGAAAATCCTCTTGGGTTGCGCGGTTAGCTCAGTGGTAGAGCACTACATTGACACTGTAGGGGTCGGAGGTTCAAACCCTCCATCGCGCACCATTTTCAATCAGCCCTTCGGCCGGATCTTTTTCCACAGCCAGCCAAATGGATCGTAGAATTCATCCACCACGCGTTCCTTCAACGGAATGATCGCGTTGTCGGTGATGGTGATGTGTTCGGGACAAACTTTGGTGCAGCACTTGGTGATGTTGCAGAAGCCGATGCCCTGCGCCTGCTTCAACTCCGGCAAACGGTCTTCGGTGTCGAGCGGGTGCATTTCCAGCGCGGCGGTGTAGACCAGAAAACGCGGGCCTATGAATTCCTCGTGCTTGTGATGGTCGCGCAAAACGTGGCAGACGTCCTGGCAGAGAAAACATTCGATACATTTCCGGAATTCCTGCACGCGATCCACGTCCTCTTGCATCATGCGCCAGGTGCCGTCGGCGGCATCGGGCGGGCGCGGATTGAATTTCTTGATCTTGGTTTTGACGCGGAAGTTCCACGATACATCGGTGGCGAGGTCGCGGATGCTTGGAAACGCGCGCATCGGCTCGATGGTGATGGGCTTGGTGATGTCGAGCGTATCCATGCGTGTCATGCACATGAGTTTGGGCATGCCGTTGACTTCGGCGGAGCAGGAGCCGCATTTGCCGGCCTTGCAATTCCAGCGGACAGCCAGGTCGTTGGCCTGCTCCTTCTGGATTTTGTGGACGACATCGAGCACCACCAGACCTTCGGTGATTTCGGTGGTGTAATCCACGAACTTGCCGCCGCCGTTTTCATCCGTGCGCCAGATTTTGAAAGTGACTTGCTTGTTCATCGCGTGAATGGGTTAATTCTTCATCTCCTCGATGACTTGTTTCAAATCGTCCCGGATCGCCGGAATCGGTTCGCGGCGCAGTTTCATGGAACCGTCCGCCGCCTTGGCAATGACGCTGTTATATTTCTGCGCTTCCGGATCCTTGTCCGGAAAATCCTCGCGGAAATGTCCGCCGCGGCTTTCCTTGCGGTCGAGCGCTGAAATCGTGATGGCTTCGGAAACGGTGAGCAGATGTTTCAAATCAATGGACGTGTGCCAGCCGGGGTTGTATTCGAGGTGGCCCTGCACGGCAACTTTCGCGGCGCGCGCCTTGAGCTTCTGGATGCCGTCGAGCGCGAATTCCATTTCGTTTTGCAAACGCACAATGCCGACGTTGGCCTGCATCATGTTCTGCAAATCGGCTTGCACATGATACGGACCTTCGCTGCCGCTGCCGGCGGGATGTTCAAACGGTTCGACCGCTTCTTTGTAAGCCGCCTCAACTTGCGCGTCGTTGATGGTGCCGGCGGGATTATCCTTTGCGTATTTTGCCGCGAATTCGCCCGCGCGTTTGCCGAAGACGATGAGGTCGGAAAGCGAGTTGCCGCCGAGACGATTCGCCCCGTGCAGACCGGCGGCACATTCACCTGCCGCGAACAAACCCGGCACATTCGTCGCCTGCGTGTCGCCGTTCACCCGGATGCCGCCCATCGCGTAATGCGTGGTCGGGCCAATCTCCATCGGCTCTTTCGTGATGTCGAGATTCGCGAGCTGCATGAATTGATGATACATCGAGGGCAGCTTGCGTTTGATGTGCTCCGCCGAGTTCGGAATCTTTTCCTTGATCCACGAGATGTCCAGAAACACGCCGCCGTGCGGGCTGCCGCGACCAGCCTTGACTTCGCGATTGATGCAGCGGGCCACGTGATCGCGCGTCAGCAACTCCGGAGGACGCTTGGCGTTCTTGTCGTTCTGCGTATAGCGCCAGCCTTCTTCGGGATCCATTGAGGTCTGCGACTTGTAATTCTCCGGGATGTCGTCATACATGAAGCGCTTGCCGTCCTTGTTGCGCAACACACCGCCTTCGCCGCGCACGCTTTCGGTGACAAGAATTCCCATGACGCTCGGTGGCCAGATCATGCCCGTCGGATGAAATTGAATGAATTCCATATCGAGCAGTTCCGCGCCTGCGTGATACGCCAGCGAAACGCCGTCGCCGGTGCCTTNNCGTCCGCGCTCGCGGTCATAACCAAACGCGCCAACCACGCGGTCGCCATCTTTCAACAGCGAGACGATGGTGTATTCCATGAAAACGGTGATGCCTTGATGGATGCCGTGGTCCTGCAACGTGCGGATGAGTTCCAAACCCGTGCGGTCGCCGACGTGCGCCAG
>PKZR01000023.1:3940-7664 GCA_003133815.1 Limisphaerales bacterium
CCATGACGGTGTGCGCCTTGCCGAGTAGCGATTTGCAAATCAACCCGACCTTGACGCCAGCCGCCGACGCTTCAATCGCCGCGCGCAAGCCCGCGCCACCTGCGCCGATCACCAGCACGTCAAATTCGTGAGTTTCGTAATTGGTAGCCACAAGTATCTTTCAGTTCAGGGTTAAAATTTGAAGAACACAATGTCGTGCAGATGTCCCGTCGCGCAGAGCCGGACATAAACGTCCGTGAAACCGACCCAGAACAGACTGATCCACGCCCACATCATGTGGCGGATATTGAGGCAGGTCACGCAGTTGTAAGCCTTGGCGCAGGTCGGCGCTTTGGATTTTGAATCCAAAAATCCGCCAATCAAATGCCGCAGCGAATGGCAGCCAAAAGTATACATCGCGAGAAAAACGGCGTTCAGGGTCAGCACAATCGTCCCGATGCCGATGCCGAAATGTTCTTTGCCGGACGCGTCAGTGAACCACATTCCCAGCCAGGCGTCATACGACAGAAGAATGATGAACAGAAATGCGAGATAGAAGAAATAGCGGTGGATGTTTTGAATGATGAGCGGAAAATAGCGTTCACCGAGAAAGGATTTGCGCGGCTCGCCGACGGCGCAATTGATCGGATCCGCCCAAAACGCTTTGTAATAGGCGCCGCGATAATAATAGCAGGTGAACCGGAACCCGGCGGGAATCCACAAGATCAAAAACGCCGGCGAGAACGGTGCCCAGCTTGGCCACCACGCTGGCAGGGTGCCGATGGCATGCGGCGAGGTGCCCCAGAATTCCGGCGAGTAAAACGGCGAGAGATAATTGGCCCCGCCATTTTCCCCGTGCAAACCGCCATACCAATAGCTGCAAACATGATTGTGCATGTCGCCGACGCCTTGGAANNAGCGGCTGGAGCCACCAGGCGTCGGGACGGGTCGTTTCGCCGAAGCCACGTTGCTTCGGCAGGGTATCAGCGTAAGGCATAAATTTAAACTTACCTTAGCGAAATTGCCGCAACAGCGTCAACTTAATGAATTAAATATCTGACATCGCTTGTGTAAGATTCTTGATTCAACCAAGCAATTTTTTGGTGCCGGACCATTCGTTCAGCCCGCGCTCATTTTTGTCCGCCGTCAAGACACCGAGATGTTCCAGCGCTTCGCCAATCAGATAAAGCGAGCCCGTGATGACGACAAACTTCTCGTTCCCTGCCTTTTTCAAGGCCTCCACAAGTGATGCTTCCGCAAACACCTTCCCGGCCGGATTTTTCACGCGGCAAACTTCCACCAGCTCGCTTGGAGAGGCCGTTCGCTGGCTGGCCACCGGCACGACGAAAATTTTCTCCGCCAGGGGCGAAAGCATCTCACAAATCTCGCGCCAGTTTTTGTCCTGAAGAATTCCAAGAATCAGCGTTCGTTTTTTAACCGGAAAATCCTTCTCCAACGCCTCGCGCAACACTTTTGCGCCAGCGACATTGTGCGCGCCATCGAGCAAAATTTTTTGTCCGCCGGGTTTTTTGATCAATTGCAAACGTCCCGGCCAGTTGACATTTTGCAAACCAATTTCCATTTGTTTTTCCGTAACGGAAATTTCCTTCTGCAAAATCCGAATCGTTGCTGCCGCGAGCGCGGCATTTATTTTTTGATGTTCGCCAAAAAGTGAAATTGCAAGCTGGAAGCTTGAAGCTGGAAGCTGGGTGACGCATGTCAGCGGTGCGTTTTTTTTGTGCGCAATCTTTTCGATCACGGTCAGCACTTCCGGTTTTTTAACTGAAGTCACAACCGGAACTCCAGGTTTTATTATGCCCGCCTTTTCAGCGGCAATTTTTTCCAGCGTGTCGCCGAGCCATTGTTCATGGTCGAAGGCGATGTTCGTGATGACACTGGCCAGCGGGGTGACGATGTTCGTCGCGTCGAGCCGACCGCCGAGGCCGGTCTCCCAAATCACGAGGTCACAGTTCTGTTCCTCAAAAAATTTCAGCGCGAGAATCGTGACCACTTCAAAAAATGTCGGATGCGCGTCAGCGGGAAATGTTTTCAGCGACTCATGAATTTCCGAAACGCGGCGCGCGACGTCATTTTCCGAAATCAAGTGGCGGTTGATTTGAATCCGTTCGCGGAACGAGACCAGATGCGGCGAGGTGAACAATCCGACGCGCAATCCTGCCGCGCGATAAATGCTTTCGAGCATCGCGCAGGTGGAGCCTTTGCCGTTGGTGCCGGCGACGTGGATGAAGCGGAGCCGGTTCTGCGGATCGCCGGCGTGCGCGGCGAGTTTGCGCGGAGTTTCCAGTCCAAAATTCGCGCCGAAAATTTGGAGGCCGTAAAGAAATTGAATAGCTTCGGCGTAGGTCATTTGACGCCGCTCAACTTACAGCGGCTTGTGGTGGATATGCTGGTGCGCGGCGGCAATGAACCCCTTGAACAGCGGATGCGGCTGGTGCGGCTTGCTCAAAAATTCCGGGTGGAACTGGCTCGCGATGAAAAACGGATGATCCTTGAGTTCGATGACTTCGACGAGCTTGGCGTCCGGTGAAAGGCCGCTGAAAACAAAACCCGCTTTCTCGAACTTGTCGCGGTAGGTATTATTAAACTCGTAGCGATGGCGATGCCGTTCGTGGATGACGAACGACCCGTAAAGTTTTCCCGCCTGCGAACCGACGGCCAGCTGGCATGGCTGAGCACCGAGCCGCATCGTGCCGCCTTTCTTCGTCACTTTTTTCTGCGCGTCCAGCAGAGCGATGACCGGATGCGGAGTATGTTCATCGAACTCGGTCGAATGCGCCTTTTCCAATTTCAAAATGCTGCGCGCAAATTCAATCGTCGCGATCTGCATGCCCAGGCAGAGGCCGAGATAGGGAATTTTATTTTCACGAGCATATTTCGCCGCGAGAATTTTCCCCTCGATGCCGCGCTCGCCAAAACCGCCGGGCACGAGGATGCCGCCCAAACCATTCAACATTTTTTCCGCGCCGAATTTTTCGATCTCCTCCGCGTCCACCTGTACGATCTCCACGCCGCAATCGTTGCCAATGCCGCCGTGGATGATCGCCTCGTAAACCGATTTGTAGGCGTCCTGCAAGCCGATGTATTTGCCGACGACGCCGACGCGCACGCGATGCTGCGGCGCGATGAGCTTGCGGATGATCTCCTGCCAGTGCGNNCGCTCGCGTTGGAGCATCAGCGGCATTTCGTAAATGGAATGATCCACGTCCTTCGCCTCGATGACCGCGTCCACCGGCACGTTGCAGAACATGGAAATCTTCTGGCGCAATTCCTTGTCCAGCGGCTTCTCGCAGCGGCACGCGATGATTTGGGGCGTGATGCCGATTTCGCGCAGCTTGGCCACCGACTGCTGTGTCGGCTTGGTCTTCAATTCGCCCGCCGCCTTGATGAACGGCACGTAGGTGACGTGCATGAAAATCGCGTTGTTGTAGCCGGTTTCGAGCGCAAATTCGCGGATCGCCTCCAGAAACGGCAGCCCTTCAATGTCGCCGGTGGTGCCGCCGATTTCCGTGATGACGACGTCCGCCTTGCTTTGCTCGGCGAGCAGATGAATGCGGTTTTTAATTTCGTCGGTGACATGCGGGATGACCTGCACGGTCTTGCCGAGGTACCGGCCTTCGCGTTCCTTGTTCAGAACGGTTTGATACACCTGACCGCTGGTCAGGTTGTTCATCCGCGTCAGCTTGCAATTCGTGAACCGCTCGTAATGGCCGAGGTCGAGGTCGGT
>PKZR01000226.1:0-5390 GCA_003133815.1 Limisphaerales bacterium
GCGTCGTGCCGGTGGGACGGACAGCGGTGACGGCGTTGAATCGTTACATCGAGGTTGGCCGGCCCAAGCTCGTCACGCCGAAATCGCCGGCGAATGTTTTTCTCACGCAGCGCGGCACGCCGTTCGCGGCGGTGACGCTGTGGCTGCACATCAAGAATCGCGTCCGCCGCGCCGGCGTGGAACGCAACATGACGCCGCACATGCTGCGGCACAGCTTCGCGACGCACCTGCTGGAGCACGGCGCGGACCTGCGCGTGATCCAGGAATTGCTCGGCCACGCGAACATCAGCACGACGGAGATTTACACGCACGTCACGGGCAACCGACTGCGGGAGATTCACCGAAAATTTCACCCGCGGGCGTGAAAAGTGTTGCTTGATACGTGATGCGTGAAAGGATTTTCCCGCGATCACGCATCACGCATCACGTTTCATTTACTCAAAATCGTAAACGACGACTTTTTTCACAAACGGCTTCACGCAGTCCGCGACGAATTCCAGATGCTGCGGATGCACCTGATAATCGTCCTGCGCCTGCTTGCTAGTGAAAACGGTGTTGAGCGCGACTTGATAGCTCTGGTCCACGACCGGGCGGTGGCTGCCCACCATTTTGCCGATGTGAAAATGCGTGAGGCCGGGAATGGACTTCAGAAATTTGTGCGCGCCGGCGATGACTTCCTCGGCGGCGTTCGGTTTTGCCGGGTCGGTCCAGAAAATGACAACGTGCGAAAACATGATCGCCAATTGAACCACCAAGGCGCCAAGGCACAAAGAAAAATCTCTTTTTCAAAACTTGGTGTCTTTGTGACTTTGTGGTTAAAATTTTCGAAATGAGCAAAACTGCATTGTTATTCGCCGGCCAGGGCGCGCAAGTCGTCGGCATGGGCAAGGATCTCGCTGAAAAGTTTCCGTCCGCCCAGGGCTGGTTCGACCGCGCCAACGCCGCGCTCGGCTACGATCTCGCCGGCATTTGTTTCAACGGGCCGGAAGCCGATTTGACCAAGACCGAAAACGCGCAGCCGGGAATTTATCTCGTGAGCTGGGTCTGCTTTCAATTGCTTAAAGAACAGGCGCCGAATCTGAAGTTTGTCGCGACGGCCGGTTTATCGCTCGGCGAATTCACCGCGCTGACGGCAGTGGGCGCGCTGAGTTTTGAGGACGGACTACGCCTGGTGCGGCAGCGCGGAAAATTCATGCAGGAAGCCTGCGACGTCACCGAAGGCGGCATGGCGGCGATCATCGGACTGGACGAGGTACTGACACGCGAGGTTTGCACCGAAGCCGGCGTGGTGCTGGCGAATTTGAATTGTCCCGGCCAGCTGGTGATTTCCGGCGAAGCAGACAAAATTGAGAAAGCTTGCGAACTGGCCAAGACAAAAGGTGCCCGAAAAGCGATCCCTCTGCCGGTCGCGGGCGCATATCATTCGCCGCTCATGGCGGGTGCGCAGCCGAAATTGCAAAGTGAACTGGCGAAGATAAAAATTTCTCCGGCGATTGTTTCAGTGATTTCAAATGTGACAGCACAGCCGCATGATTCACCGAAGGAAATTTCGGCCCGGCTGGTCGAGCAGGTTACGTCTTCGGTGCTTTGGGAAAAATCCATGCGATATTTGCTGGCGCAAGATTTCACGCGGTTCATCGAGCTTGGGCCGGGCACGGCCTTGAGTGGATTTATGAAACGCATTGATAAATCGGCGCAAATGCTAAACGTTGCGGATTTGGCGAGCTTGGAATCCACAGCCAAAGCAATTTCAATTTAGCCACAGATTTTCACAGATGAAACACAGATGGGAAAAATCCGGCTTTGAATCTGTGTTCAATCCGTGTTTCATCTGTGGCTGAAAAATAATTTATGAGCCAACTTGCTAATCAAATCGCGGTCGTCACTGGTGCTGGTCGCGGAATCGGCCGCGCCATTGCGTTGAAATTTGCCGCCGAGGGCGCGAACGTGGTCTGTGTTTCGCGCACGCAGGAAAATTCCGAGAAGGTCGCCAATGAAATCGGGGCGCTTGGCCGCAAGGCATGGGCGTTCACCGTGAACGTGGCGGATTCCGCCGCCGTCAGCGTCGCCGCCGAGAAAATTCTCGTGGATTGCGGCAAGGTGGACATTCTCGTCAACAATGCCGGCGTGACGCGAGATGGTTTGCTGATGCGCATGAGTGACGCGGATTGGGATACCGTGCTGAACACGAATCTGAAGGGTGCGTTTTTCTTCACAAAGGCGTTTTCACGTACGTTCGCCAAGCAGCGGTCGGGCCGCATCATCAATGTTTCCTCGGTCATCGGACTCATCGGCAACGGTGGTCAGTGCAATTATGCGGCGAGCAAAGCTGGTTTGATCGGGTTTACGCAATCGGTAGCGCGCGAATTCGCGTCTCGTGGCATCACGGCCAATTGCATCGCGCCGGGTTTCATCGAGACGGACATGACTTTGGAGTTGAGCGAGGATTTGAAGGCGAACATTTTGAAACAAATCCCGATGGGCAAATTTGGCGTGGCGGAAGACATCGCGAATGCGGCGTTGTTTCTCGCCAGTTCGTCGGCAAGTTATGTAACGGGGCAGGTTTTGACGGTTGACGGCGGCATGGTAATGTGATGGCGCTGAAGCGTTAAGTCCTTAAGCGAAACTCGATTTCTCGGTTTTGCGTTCAACGACTTAACGCGACGGAAAAAATTTTGGCATTCTGGGCTTGAAAGGCTTTTGGATTCATGGCATAGAACAGGATAAATTATGGCTGACAAACCAATTGACCAACGGGTAAAAGACATCATTGTTGAACAACTCGGCGTGAAACCGGAGCAGGTGACGCCGGAAGCGAAGTTCATCGAAGACCTCGGTGCGGACTCGCTCGACACCGTCGAGTTGATCATGGCGCTTGAAGAGGAATTTGGCGTCGAAGTGCCGGACGAACAGGCTGAAAAACTGCTGACCGTCGGCGACGTGACCAAATACATCGAAGAGAACCAAAAATAGTTGCGACTTTCTGCGCTTCGGGGCAGTTTGGCTGGACTAGCTCAAACTGCCCTTTTTATTTATGGCAAATAATTCTGACCGCCGTGTGGTCGTCACCGGCCTTGGTGTTGTCACGCCACTTGGCAACGACCTCAATTCTTTCTGGCAAAATCTCATCGCCGGACAGTGCGGCATTGACAAAATCACGGCGTTCGACGCCACGGCATTCGCCACGCAGATCGCCGGCGAGGTAAAAAATTTCGATCTGACGCCGGCCTTTCCGTCGCCCAAGGAAATCCGCCGCACGGACCGCTACACGCAATTCGGCGTCTATGCGGCATGGAGCGCGTTGAAGGATTCCCGCCTGGACCTCGCTACGGAAAATTGCGACGAAATCGGCGTGTTCCTTGGCTCCGGCATCGGCGGTTTGCAGACCACCAGCGAGCAGTTGAAGGTCTTGCTGGAGCGCGGGCCGGGCCGGCTGTCGCCGTTCATGATCCCGATGCTGATCTCGAACATGGCGTCCGGCGTCGTCTCGATGTATTTCAATTTGCGCGGCCCCAATTTTGCCACCTGCTCCGCCTGCGCGACCGCCAACCACGCCATCGGCGAGGCCTGGCGCACGATCAAGATGGGCGACGCCCAGGTGATGCTCGCCGGCGGCGCCGAGGCCACGGTGGTGCCCATCGGCATCGGCGGCTTCTGCGCCATGCGCGCCATGAGTACGCGCAACGACGATCCCAAGCGATCGTCGCGCCCGTTCGACAAGGACCGTGACGGCTTCGTCATGGGCGAAGGCTCGGGCGTCATCGTGCTGGAAGAATTGGAGCACGCCAAAAAGCGCGGCGCGCAGATTTATTGTGAGATTGCCGGCTACGGCAACACTGCGGATGCGCATCACCTCACTGCGCCGTCCCCCGGTGGCGAAGGCGCGGCGCGCTGCATGAAAATGGCGTTGCGCTCCGGCGGCTTGAATCTGACCGACGTGAATTACATCAACGCCCACGGCACCTCCACGCCGCAGGGCGACATCTGCGAAACGCAGGCCATCAAGAGCGTTTTCGGCGACTACGCGCGGAAGCTCGTCGTCAGCTCCACCAAAGGTGCCACCGGCCACATGCTCGGCGCCGCCGGCGCGGTGGAAATGGCCGCGTGCGCGCTGGCCATCAAACACGGCATCGTTCCGCCGACCATCAACCTGCAGAATCCTGATCCCGAGTGCGATCTGGATTACGTGCCGAACGCCGCGCGGGAAATGCCGGTGAATGTCATCGTCAACAATTCTTTCGGCTTCGGTGGACACAACTCGACCATCGCGGCGAAGAAATTCAACGGTTAAATCTAAAGCGCAGCAATGAACTTCCTTTCGCTGATTGAAAGCAANNAAAATTCCCGATTACCAAATGGCCGCGCTGCTCATGGCCATTTATTTTCGCGGCCTCAACACCGCCGAGACCACCGCGCTCACCCTCGCCATGCGCGATTCCGGCGACGTGCTGAAATTTCCCAACGACCCGCGCCTGCTCGTGGACAAACATTCGACCGGCGGCATCGGCGACAAAATTTCGCTGCCGCTCGCCCCGCTGCTCGCGTGTCTCGGCTTCCGCGTGCCGATGATTTCCGGGCGCGGACTCGGCATCACCGGTGGCACGCTCGACAAGCTCGATTCCATTCCTGGTTTCAAAACGCTGTTGCCTGCCGCGCAGATTATCCGGCAAGTTCAAAGGGTCGGCTGCGTCATCTGCGGCCAGACGGACACGATGGTTCCCGCCGACAAAAAAATATACGCCCTGCGCGACGCCAGCGGCACCGTGCCGAGCATTCCGCTCATCACCGCCTCGATTCTTTCCAAGAAGCTCGCCGAAAGTTTGGACGCGCTCATTCTCGACGTGAAATTCCGCGGCGCCGCTTTCATGCAAACCAAGGCCGCCGCGCGCACGCTGGCTAAGGCAATGGTCGCGCTCGGCAACGAATGCGGCACGAACACGCGCGCGATTTTGACCGACATGAACACGCCGCTCGGCCGCTCGGCCGGCAACTGGCTGGAAGTCAAGGAAAGTGTTGATTGCCTTGACAAAAAAGGGCCAAACGATTTGCGCGAACTCGTGATTGATTCCGCCGCGCATCTGCTGGTGCAGACCCATAAATCCAAATCTCTCGCCGCCGCGCGCAAGCTGGCGGAAGTTTGTTTAAGCTCCGGCGAACCGCGCGCGAAGTGGGATGAAATGCTCGCTGCCCAGGGCGCGAACCTGAAAGCTTTCCAGCGCAAGCTCGCCCTGGATTCCACCGCGAGGGCGGTTGTTGAATTGAAGGCGGAAAAAACCGGCTACGTTTCCCAATGCGACGCGCGCATCATCGGCGAGGTCATCCGCGACCTCGGCGGCGGGCGGCGCACCAAAGAAGCCGGCATTAACTACGACGTTGGCGTGGATCAAATC
>PKZR01000226.1:5461-7447 GCA_003133815.1 Limisphaerales bacterium
TTTTTCCCAGATCGTGATTTCGGGAAACGCCACGCACAGCGCATCCACGCGCGGCAGCAGGGCTTTGATGTGCGCCGATTGCAGATGCGCGTCGAGCTGCGCCTGGCTCGTCCAGTTTTCGTGGAAAAGAAATTTTGCCGGATCTTCGGGCAAAATGTGCAGATCATAATTGAGGCAGCCAGCCTCTTGGCGCGTTGGCGCAACCAGTGCGGTCAAGGCCGCCTTCAATTCCGTTTCTTTGCCCGGCTTGGCGTGAAAGGTCGCAACGACAGTGACGATTTTGGCGCTCATATAATCAATTCAAGGATTCCAAAATTTTCTCCGCCGCTGCGCGCGGGTTTTCCGCCGCATAAATCGGCCGGCCCACGACGAGCCAGCTTGCACCCGCTTTAATGGCTTCGCGCGGCGTGAGCGTACGTTTTTGGTCGTCGGCTTTTTCGGCGCCGGTGCGGATGCCGGGCGTCACGAGCTGGATGTGCGCCGGCAGAATTTTTCGCAGCGCCACAATTTCCAGCGGCGAGCAAACCAAACCGCGCAAACCGGATTTCACCGCGAGTTCGGCCAGTCGCAAAACCTGATGTTCCGTGTCCGCTTCGCAGCCGATTTCCGCGAGCGTCTCATTGTTTGAACTCGTCAACACCGTCACGCCCAGCACAAGCGGCGCAGACAATCCCAGCGCTTTTGCCGTGTCCTGCGCGGATTTTTCCGCCGCGTGCATCATCTCGCCGCCGCCGCTCGTGTGAACCGTCAGCATCTGCACGTCGAGCCGCACGGCGGAGGCGACGGCCTTGGCGACGGTGTTCGGGATGTCGTGAAATTTCAGATCCAGAAACACGCTCGCCCCGGTCGCACGCACGCGGCGTACGATGTCCGGTCCGGCGGCAACAAAGAGTTCCTTGCCGATCTTGAACGTGCCGACAGCGGGTGCGATTTGCTCGGCGAGTTTCAAGGCTTGTTCCGCCGACGGCACGTCGAGCGCGGCGATGATGGGATTTTTCATTTTATCAGCCACTTGATGGGCACAGATAAACACAGATTTCCCAAAAGTGCATCTGCGAATTTTGACTTGGCGGAGAATTTTTCCTAACCTGTGACCATGAAGATTGCCCGTCACACCGACAAAGATTTTTCCGCCAGGCTCCGCGAGCTGTCCATTGGCTCCAGCCTGTTCGACGCGACGATTGAAGAGCGGACACGCGTCATTTTGCAGGACGTTTACCTGCATGGCGATCAGGCATTGCTCGAACTCACGGAAAAATTCGATGGCGCCAAGCTCGCCGAGGAGCAGCTCGCCGTGACGCAGGCGGAACTCATGGCCGCGTCGCTCAAGGCAGATGAATCCCTGCGCGCGGCGGTGGCGGAAGCGGAGGCGAACATCGCCGGCTTCGCCAAAAAATCCAAACGCAAGGCCTGGTCCGGCAAAAATTCCCACGGCGCGAGCGTGGGCGAAAAGTTTGATCCTTTCACACGCGTCGGCGTTTACATCCCCGGAGGCACCGCGCCGCTGGTTTCGACGGCGCTGATGACCATCACGCTCGCGAAGGTCGCGGGCTGCAAGGAAATTGTCATAACCACGCCATGCGGCAAGGATGGTTCGATCAATCCCGCGATTCTCTTCGCGGCACGCGCGGCGGGAGCGACGGAGATTTACCGCGTCGGCGGTGCGCAGGCGATTGCTGCACTAGCGTATGGCACGAACACGATTCGCCGCGTGCAGAAAATATTCGGCCCCGGCAACGCCTACGTCAGCATGGCCAAGCGTCTGCTCGTCGGGCGCGTGGCGATTGATCTGCTCGCCGGGCCGAGCGATTTGCTCGTCATCGCGGACGATACGGCGAACCCACGATTTGCCGCCGCTGATTTGCTCGCGCAGGCGGAACACGGCTCCGGCCACGAACGCGTCTGGCTCGTGACGACCTCCGCGAAAATTCTCAAGGCGGTTGAAAAGGAAATTGCCGCGCAGCTGCCCAAATTACCGCGCCGCGA
>PKZR01000226.1:7454-8505 GCA_003133815.1 Limisphaerales bacterium
GCCGGGCCGAGCCACGTGCTGCCGACTGACGGCGCAGGCGCGTCGTTTGCCGGGTTGACGGTGGATCAGTTCCAGCGCAGGACGAGCGTGGTGGAATACAGCCGCGCGTCGCTCAAGAAAGCGCTGAAGTCCGTGAAGAAATTCGCGGAACTCGAAGGCCTCGGCGCGCACGGCAAGAGCGCAGAGCTGAGGAAGTGACAGTAATCAGTGATGGAAGCCGCCGCCGCGAAAACCACCACCGCCGCCGTGGTAACCTCCGCCACCGCCATGCCAGCCGCCGCCCCACCCACCGCCAAACCCGAATGACAGGGAGACGGGTGCATAGCCATAATAATACGGATAATAGTATGGCTGATAATATGCGCTGTTGTAGTAATAGGTTTGCGTGTCGGGAATCACATAGACAGTCGAGGCCGGCGCGGATTGCACGTAAGATGTTGCCGGCTGTGATGCGGCGACCGTGGTTTGCGCGCTGGTGTTGTCCGAAGAATTATTCTGCGCCGTCGCAGCAGGTGCCGCAGGCGCGGTTGCTACCGTGCCGTTCCGGGGCTGGTTCAACATCACGTTGACGACGGCGTCTGAAACTCCCTGCTGCCGCAGATAAATGATTTGATTCGCGTCGAGGGCGTAGCTGTTCGCCGAATTGCGAATGTAGGAGATGATGGTGTCGTCGCTGACCTTGGCGTGAGCGAGTTGGACGATTTGCGACGCGCCGTAGGACAGGTCAACCGGCGCGGGCTGGCTGGCGGCGGGGGCGGCGGGGGCGGCTGAATCTTGTGCCGCCGCCGTCAATGTCGAGAATGCCAGACCGGTGGCTGCGGCCACGGCCAGAAACGAAGTTTGAAATTTGATATTTTTCATAAATTTATCCTTTCCATTTAACACCACACGCTCGCCCGAGTTTCGGGGCGTGTCAAATGGCCTCATCTGGCTTTCCAACTGGATGCCTTGCGCTGGCCAAACGGCTTGATTTGGCCGGTCAACGCCGGCCTGTTACTTTTTATACACTTAAGGGCAAAATACGGGAATACCCGCATAAAATCTACCTGTT
>PKZR01000226.1:8521-23016 GCA_003133815.1 Limisphaerales bacterium
TGTAAACGGTCGGTTGCGGGTGGTAAATGGCTTCGTGCGCTGTGTAAACGACCGGTTGGCCTGTGTAAATGACTTCGCGGGCCGGATAAATGGTTTCTGGCAACCAACCGACCGTGTTTGGCATCTTAATCGGGACACATATGCAGTTTTTTGTAGTGTTTCTCTCGAAAGATTGGTTTAGTAGGCACATCCATCTGTTCACCGGGCATACGCGCCCGCTGAAATGTCGGGCATATTGATTATGAAAACACGTTTCACAACATTTGCATCAGTCCTGTTCGTTGCGGCGCTGCTCGCCGCGGGTTCGGTGTTTGGCGCGGACAGCATCGGGCAGTTGCAAGGCAGTTTTGACCAGCCGCCGGACGATGCGCGGATCATGGCGCGCTGGTGGTGGTTCGGCACGGCGGTCACCAAGCCGGAACTGGAGCGTGAGATGAATGCGATGAAGGCCGGCGGGTTCGGCGGCTTTGAAGTGCAGCAGACTTATGCCCTTCAGCTGGATGGCGAACTGCCGGGGGTGAAGAACAACAGGTTTTTGTCGCCGGAACATCTGGAGGCGCTGCGGTTCACGGCTGAAAAGGCGAAGGAACTCGGCCTGCGCATGAACCTGACGCTGGGCAGCGGATGGCCCTATGGCGGTCCGCAAATTACCCGGAGCGAAGCCGCAGGCGCGCTGCATGCTTTGGCGCCGGTCAAGGTGTCGGCGGGTCAAACCAGTGTGGATGAGCCGGCGACGCGTGGCGGGGACGCCGGCGAAATTGTCGCGGCGCTGCTCGGCCCGGTGACGGGTGCGCCCGCTGGCGGGAGCCCGTATGTGCCGCTGGAGGTGCGCAACAACACGGCGGTGCTGCCGTCAGATTTGCAGGGGGCGTCGCAGGTGACATTCTACACGCTCGGCCTGCCGGGGTTGGTCAATGTGAAGCGCGCGGCGATTGGCGGCGAGGGTTTCATCGTGGATCATTACAGCCCGACCGCCATCGGTAAGTTCATCAGCGAAATTGCCGAGCCGGCGATCAATGCGTGCGGGCCGAATCCGCCGTATTCCATTTTCTGCGACAGCCTGGAGGTGGGCGGCGAAAATTGGACGCCGAATTTCCTCGCGGAATTTCAAAAGCGTCGCGGCTATGACTTGAAGCCGCTGTTGCCAGCGCTGTTCGGCGACTTCGGACCCAAGACTCTCGACATCCGTCATGACTGGGGCCAGACGGTCACGGAAATTTTCAATGATTACTTCATCACCGGGTTCAAAAATCTGGCGCAGGCGAGCAACAGCAGGTTCCGCATCCAGGCCTACGGCACGCCGCCGGCCGCGCTCTTCAGCTATGCCTACTGCGATTTGCCGGAGGGCGAATTGGGCGGAAGAAACACGGAGAAGGAATTCTCGGCCACGCGCTGGGCGGCGTCGGCCAGCCATTTGCTCGGCAAGCCGGTGACTTCATCCGAGACGTTCACCTGGCTGCATTCGCCGGTGTTCCGCGCGACGCCTTTGGACATGAAGGCGGAGGCTGATTTGCATTTTCTCTGCGGCATCAACCAGATCATCTGCCACGGCTGGCCTTACACGGCGGAGGGCGCGCCGTATCCGGGCTGGAGCTTTTACGCTGCTGGAGTCTTCGACGATAAGAACCCGTGGTGGATCGTGATGCCCGACGTGACGAAATACCTCCAGCGCGTCAGCTATATTCTCCGTCAGGGAACGCCGGCCAATGATGTCGCGCTGTTCATGCCGAACAGTGATGCGTGGACGGACTTGGGAAGGGATTTCAGCATGAGCAAAACGCTGGGGGCCAAAGTGGGCAGTTCCGTCAAGCTGATCACCGATGCGGGTTACAATCTCGATTTCTTCGACGACCAGTTGCTCGCCATGCGCGGGAAGGTTTCGGGCAACACGCTGGCTTTCGGCGATGTGCATTATCGTGTCGTGGTGCTGCCGGGGGTTGAGCGCATCCCGCTGGCCACGATGAAGACGCTGGAGGAGTTTGCGCGCGGCGGAGGCATCGTCATCGCCACGCGCCGCCTGCCGGACCGGGCGCCGGGCTACATGACGCCCGATGCCGACACCCAGGCCGTGCGCGACATCGTCCAGCATCTGTTCAAGGATGCGGATGCGCCGGGCATTTTCATCGAGGACGAAAATCAGCTGGCCGCGGCGCTGGCCAAACGCCTGGCGCCGGACGTGGCGATGTCGCCTGCCGCACCGGATATCGGCATTGTCCACCGCCACACCGATGACGGTGAAATTTATTTTGTCGCCAACACGAGCAACGAACCGAAAAACGTGCAGGCCGCGTTTCGCGTGACAGGATTGCAGCCGGAAATCTGGAATCCCATGACCGGCGGCGCCAGCCCTGCGGCCATCACGGATAAATCCGACGGCTCAACCACCATCAACTTGAAGCTCGAGCCCTACGCTTCGACGATTGTTGCGTTCACGACACGCACTTTGCCCGCGCCGAAAGCTGCCATCTTTGAGGGCGAATTGCCGTCGCCTGTTGATTTGAGCACTGGATGGACGGTTCGTTTCGGCACAAATGCCGAGCCCGTGGCGATGGACACGCTCGCATCCTGGACGACGCTCACGAACGAGATTAATTTTTCAGGCGTCGCGACCTACGAAAAGACGGTCACGGTGGCGCCGGGAATGTTGCAGGATGGTTTGTCCGTGAGTTTTGATTTCGGACAGGCAACCCCCCTTGAGGAACGGGGCGGACAGGGTTATCGCGCGGAGTTGACCGCTCCCGTCCGCGAAGCCGCGGTGGTTTATGTCAACGACCAGCGTGTCGGCTCGGTGTGGTGTCCTCCGTATGCGATTGATGTGACCGGCAAGCTCAAGGCCGGCGAAAATAAAATCCGCATCGATGTCGCCAACCTCGCCGTCAACTACATGGCAAGCATCAAGCTTCCGAATTATGACTATGAGGGAGTGACCCGGCAGTTCGGCAACCGTTTCCAGCCGCAAAACTTGAATCTTATCGAACCGCTGCCGTCCGGCCTGCTCGGCCCGGTGCGGCTCGTGGCTGCACCCGCAAATTTGAAATGAACGCGACGAATAAATTGATTCGTCCGCTTGTTCATAACCTGCACGCCTATGTTCCCGGCGAGCAGCCGAAGATCCAGGGGCTGATCAAACTCAATACCAACGAGAATCCGTATCCGCCGTCGCCGGGCGTGCTGGCGGCGGTCCGGGCGGCGGTGGACGGGCGGTTGCGGCTGTATCCGAACCCGACGGCGCAGGTGCTGCGCGAAAAGCTGGCCAGGCTGCATGGCTGCCGCGCGGAGAACATCATCGTCGGCAACGGTTCGGATGAATTGCTGGCGATGGCGATGAGATGCTTCGTGGAGCCGAAACCAAGCACGCCCATGGCCAAGATCTCCAAACAAGTGGCGTCCACGGTGCAATATTTCACGCCGAGCTATTCACTGTATCCGGTGCTGGCGGACATTCATGGCGCGAAGAAGAATGTGACGGCGTTGAATCCTGATTTTTCGATGCCGAGGGTCAGCGAATTGAAGCGTGGCAGGCAATGGAATTTCAACGCGGCGCTGACCTTTGTGACGACGCCGAACGCGCCTAGCGGGCGCGGTTACAAGACGTCTGAATTGGAAAAGTTTTGCGCAGCGCAAAAGGGCGTCGTGATTTTGGACGAGGCCTACGTGGATTTTGCCGAAGAGAACGCGCTGAAACTGGCGCTGAAATTCCCGCACGTTCTTGTGGCGCGGACCTTTTCCAAGGCGTATTCGCTGTGCTTCCAGCGTGTCGGCTATTTTGTCGGCCACGCCGAACTCATCGCGGCGCTGGACAAGATTCGCGACAGCTACAACGTCAACGGCCTCGGCCAGATCGCCGCTGCGGCGACGCTGGACGAGATCGATTATTACCGCGCCAATATTCAGAAAATCATCGCCACGCGCGAATGGTCTGACTCCGAGTTGACGAAGCTAGGCTTCCGTGTTTTTCCGAGCCAGACGAACTTCATTCTCGTGCGGCCCCCGAAATTTCCTGCAAATGACTGGCTGCAGAAATTGCGCGAACAAAAGATTCTCGTCCGCTGGTTCAACGCGCCGGAAGTCCAGGATTATTTGCGCATCACGATCGGCACACAGGCCGAGGCGGAAGCGTTGGTGCAGGTAGCGCGGAAAATTATTTCCAAATGACCTCTGGTCGGGAACTCCGTCCGGTGGATCGCGGCCAAAACCTTTTCTTTGCGGCGCGCGGAGTTTTTTGTTAAAAGCCGGACGTGTATCTGGAGTTTTATGGATTGAAGCAGGCGCCGTTCGACCTCACGCCGAACCCGCGTTTGCTTTTCCACAGCGGAAAGCACCGCGAGGCGATCAACCATCTGCTTTACGGCATCCGCGAGCGCAAGGGCTTTGTGCAGCTTACCGGGGAAATCGGCGCGGGCAAGACGACGCTCTGCCGCGCGCTGCTCGAACAGCTGGACGGAAAATATTCCACCGCGCTGATTTTGAACCCGGTGCTGAACGCAAACGAACTGATGAAGGCCATCGCGACGGAGTTCGGCCTTGAAGTGCGCGGACATGACCGGCTGGAGACCGTTGCGGCCATCAGCGAATTTCTTCTGAAACAAATCGGCCAGGGAAAGGAAACGGTTTTGATCATTGACGAGGCTCAAAACCTTACGGAGGACCTGCTCGAACAAGTCCGCCTGCTTTCCAACATCGAGACCGACGACCGGAAACTGTTGCAGATTGTATTGATGGGCCAGCCCGAATTGCGCCATCGCCTGAACAGCCCGCGCCTGAAGCAATTGCGCCAGCGCATCACCGTGCGTTATCATCTCATGCCGCTCACCCGATACGAGGCGGGTCAATATATCCAGCACCGGCTCGAACTCGCCGGCGCCCGTGGCGTGCCGTTCTTCACGCAGCCCGCGCTTTGGCGGGTTTATCTTTACAGCCGTGGAATTCCGCGTCTGATCAACGCCCTTTGCGACAAGGCGCTGCTCGCTGGTTTTGTCGAGCAGAGTGATCGCATTAATTATCGCATGGTGGGACGCGCCATTGACGAACTGGAAGGAAAAATCAACGCATGAGCCTTATCAACGACGCGCTGAAACAAGCCCGGCAGTCGCAACAGCCGAATCCGCCGTCCGGTCAGCCGCCGCTGCGACCGGTCGAACCTGCTCGGCGCGGCGTAGCGGACTGGCTTCTGCCAGTGGCCGTGGTTGCTCTGGCTGGCGCAGCAGCATTTTTCATCGGGTTGGCGCTGGTGAAGCACAAGCCGGCGACTGTGGCGAAAGCCTCGGAAATTTCAACGACTCAGCCGGCGGCACCTGCAATCGTTGCGTCTGCCGTCGTCCTAGCCACCAATGCGCCAACAACTTCAAACACCGTTGCAAAAGCTCCACCTTCATCATCAGGCATGAAATTGCAGGGCGTTGTTTATGGGGAGAAATCCTGGGCCATTGTGGATGGCAAAACCGTCTATGTTGGTGACAGCGTGGGCGGCTTTCGGGTGAAGGAAATCACCTCGAACGGCATCACGCTGGTAAGCCCGGACGGCTCGGAACAGAAGCTGGGGCTTGGCGAATAAATATCCACCGGAAGATTTGCGTGCGCTTTCTGGAAAAACAATTCTCTGGCTCGCCCGCAACGGTTCGCGTCGCCCCGTTCGTGATTTTTCTGGCGCTGACAGCCTGCCAGGGAAAATTAGGTGAAACATCGGCCTACTGGCTTTATTTTGCGAAAACCTTGGCCGGTGCCTGGCTCATTTGGGAAATGTGTCCGCTCGTCGCCGAAATGCGGTGGGCGATTTCGTGGGAGGCAATTCTGGTAAGCGTGGGAATATTTGCGGTTTGGGTCGGGCTTGATCCGTTTTACCCAAAATTTTCCAGCAAAGGTGCGACGGGAAACCCCAATGAGGCTTTTGGACAAAATTCACCGCTCGCATGGTTTTTCATTGCCGTTCATGTTTTAGGAATGACATTCGTGGTCCCGCCGCTTGAGGAAGTCTTTTACAGGTCATTTTTGCATCGCTACTTCGCCAGCCAGAATTTCCTGTCCGTGCCGCTCAATAAATTTCTGCCGCTGCCGTTTTTTGCGACGGCGCTCGTCTTCGGGTTTTCACACAACGAATGGCTGGCGGGAATTATATGCGGCGTGGCTTTTCAATGGCTGGTCATCCGCAAAGACCGCCTCGGCGACGCGATGACGGCGCACGCGATCACGAATTTTCTGCTCGGCTTGTGGATTGTCTGGCGCGGCGCGTGGAATTTCTGGTGAGCTGGAAATTATTTCGCATCGATGTCAATCCCGTTGCGTTCGATCGTGCTGCCTTCCTGCTCGGCGAGATTGGCGAGCGCCTCCTCGTAATTGGCTAGCGCGCGTATTTCCGCGCCGCGTGCGGTGGTCAGGGCGCTTTGATATTGCAGGACTTCAAAGGTCGTGGCCTTGCCGACAGCGTAGGTCTTCTGTTCGGCGTCGAGCGCTGCCTCGGCGTAAATGCGGGCCTCGCGCGTGGCATCCACGCTTTCGTAGCTGGATTGCGCCTGTTTCACGGCATTGTCAATTTCCACCATGACGTTTTGCTCGAACTGTTTGAGCTGCAGCACGACTTGCTGCATCGTCGCCTTGGCGGTCCTATATTGGTTGCGTGGCGCTGTGCTGGTCAACGGAACTGAAATCTGCGCGCCGTAGGTGTAAAACGGACGATCACGCGATTCGATCTGGTTTCCGGTGTTGTCGAAGCTCTGCCCCGCGCCGTTGTAACCGTAGGTGCCGATCAAATCCAGTTCAGGGAAAAGCTGGTTGAAGTAAAATTTCAATTGGATGCCCTGCTGTTCCACGTTGAGACGCGCCTGCAACAAATCCGGCCTCTCGCTCATGCCCTTGTTCCAGCTGTCCTGCAAGTCGAACAATTGCAGCGGTGCCTCGAGAGTCGCGGTCGGCTGGATGTTCGTGCCGTGCGTTTCGGCATACGAATCGGTGATCAGATTTTTCAAGGTGTTCTGGTCAATGGAGAGTGTGTTTTGCGCGGCGATCAAACTCGCCCGGCTTGAGGCGACTTGTGATTCGTCCGACTGGACGCTCAATTGGGCCAGCGTGCCGATCTGGACTCGCTCTTTGTCTTGATCCAGCTGCGTTTGCGCCAGGTCAAGCGCCTCCTGCTGCACCGTCACGTTGTCCTGCGCGTAAATCAGCTCGTAATAGGCGTTCTCAACTGCGGTGACGCTGGTGATGATTTGAAGGCGCAAGCCCTGCTCGGAATATTTCAGACGGTTTTTGGCGACGCGGATTGTCAGCCTGTTGTTGTCCACCCAGAAATTTTTCAGCAGCGGTTGTGTCACGTCCAACTGGACCGAGCCGCTGGAGCTGTCAAAAAAGTTTGTCTGCTCGTAATTCTTGGATGCGTTGGCGCTCAAACCGTAGGTCATGCCCCATGGGGTTGCGCCATCGAGGCTGGATTTGAAGGTATTCCCGTCCGAAACGCTGACCGATGCGCCATCGGGCCCGGATTCATTGTGATTGTGCTGGCCGGAAACACTGAGCGTCGGATCGTAGCCGCCATAGTCCGCTCGCAGATCGTAAAGCGAAATCTGCGGATTGATGCGTTCGATTTGGACGTCGAGATTGTGCGTCAGCGCCTCCTGAATGCAGTCCTGAAGCGCCATCGCGCGCACCGGGACGGAATCCGTATTCGTCTGCGCCGCGACCACAAGGGCGGCGAAGAAAAAAGCACAAAGAGCTGCGCTGGATTTTTTCATGTTGCTGAAATCATGGGGCTTTTGCCGCCATTCGTCAAACACTAGACGCGCGAAGTAACCGTTTGGTTAATTAAAACTGTATGTCGATAAAACCCGCGCCCGGCCAAAGATCCGCTCAGCTTTTTGCTTCAGATGCGGGGATGTTCTCGATTTTGGCGTTTATCTCCAAAAATTCGAGGACTTTCTCATGGGCTATCTGGTCGTAAAGCTCGTTCACGCCATTGCGCTTCTGCAAATCTTTGATGAATTTATCGAGCGGAATCTGATACATCTCCGCCAGTGACTGCGCTCGCTGAAAGACTTCTTCCTGTGTGACGGAAATTTTTTCCTGTTCCGCAATGCGCTGAATTAGGAACGCCATGCGCACGCGCTCCTTGGCGGTGTTTGCGGCGGAGGAATAAATCTGGTCCTTTTGCTTCTCGATCAATTCGCGCGGTACGCCGCGCTTGGAATTTTCCTGCACAATGTTGTAGACCACGTTCCGCGTCTCGTGGGCGACCGCAGTTTCCGGCAGTTCAAAATTCGCGCCGCCGAGCAGGGCATCAATGATCTGGGTGCGGACTGCTTTTCGTTGCGAATGACGCAGCTCATTTTCCAAATCCACGCGGACGCCCGCGCGGAGCTTCTCAAGGTTTTCCGCCGCGAATTTTTTCGCCAGTTCGTCGTCAATCGGCGGCTGGATTTTTTCCTTCACCTCGATGACCTCGACCTCGTAAACACCCCTTTTGTCCACGAGTTGTTTCGTGACAAAATCGGCGGGGAAATCCACATTGACCGTGCGCTTTTCGCCGGCCTTTGCACCGACAAGCTGGTCGGCAAATCCGGCAATGAATGTGTTTGGAGCGATGTCCACCCAGAAATTTTTCTGCTCCGTCAAACCCTTCGCCGTCGGCGCGGTTTCGGTGATCGGTTTTCCGTCGCAGGTGCCGGTGTAGTTCACCACGGCCACGTCGCCCATCTTCAGCTCGCGCGTGACAGTCTCATATTTGACGTGCTGCTGCGCGAGCAGGTTCAACGCCCGCTCCACGTCCTCGTCCGTGACGGATTTGGTCTCGCGCTTGACGGGCAGGCCCTTGTATTCCGGCACTTGAAATTCCGGCGCAGTCTCGATGGTCGCAGCGAACTGCAAAACCTGTCCGCGTCCGAACTGGATTTCCTCGATGTCGGGCTGGCCGATGGCGGAGATTTTTTTCTCGTCGAGCGCCTTGCGGTAATTCTCACCGATGAGCTTGCGCTTGGCCTCGTCCTTGATGTCGGCCTCGTATTTTTTGGCGATCATGTCGCGCGGCGCCTTGCCGGGGCGGAAGCCGGGCAGCGCGGCCTGCTTTTGATAATCCTTGGTGATGGCATCAAAGATTTCGTCCACGGCCTTCGCGTCCACTTCCACGCGGAGGAGTTTTTTGCACGGTGCCAGATTTTCAACGGTGATATTCACAATAATTCTCGTTTAACGAGCCGCGCAGAATAATTGATTTGAGCGGACAACGTCAACGGTTTTGATGGCAGATGTCATCCAAGCCGGGAAAACCATGCCGCAAATCCCTGCAACGCGGCTGCTGCCGTCCATAAACCGGCTCTGGATGATAAAACCGCAGCTGCGAACGGATGGAGCACAGCTCCAAATGGATTTCCCGTTGCTCTCAACGGAATTCGCTTTGCTCCCAATGGAATTCGCGCTGCTCCCGGCGGTTTTTGATTTGCTCCAGGTGGAATTTGCCCCGCTCCCGATGGATTTGGCTTTGCTCCCGATGGAAATTACGTTGCTCCCGATGGAATTTATGCCTCCTCGGATGGAAAAAGTATTGCTCCACAGCGATTTACATAAAATTTGGCCGTTTTAGCCATTATCCGGTCCAAACGGGGACTTTCCGCAAAACAACCATAAAATGAAGGATTGAACCATGGGTGACCGATGAAAAGGGGTCAAAAAAGCCAGTCCCTAGCATTTCCAGCCAATTGCCTTTCACCGGGACTTTGACCAACGGCCGAGCTTCAGCGCGGTTTTGGTGGCGTGGCGGAACGATTTGCGCTTTGATGTCGCCGGATGAAGAGGGAAATCTTTTTCGTGACCGGCACGGACACTGGCGTCGGCAAAACGGTTCTGACCGTGCTGCTGGTGAAATTTCTGCGCGAGTCAGGCGTCAATGCGGCGGCGCTCAAGCCCATTTGCTCCGGCGGCCGCACTGACGCCCGGAAAATATTTGAGGCGATGAACAAAGCGCTGTCGCTCGACGAAATCAATCCGTGGCATTTCCACGCGGCCATTGCGCCGCTGATGGCCGCCCGCGCAGAAAAGCGAAAGGTAAAATTGTCGCAAGTTCTCGCGCACGTCCGCGCGCTGCAAAGGCGGTTTGATATTTTGCTGATTGAAGGCGCGGGCGGATTGTTGAGCCCGCTCGGCGAAGGTTTTGATTCGCGCGATTTGATTGTGGCGTTGCGTGCAACGCCAATCATCGTGGCGCAAAACAAGCTTGGGACCATGAATCAAGTCCTTCTCACGCTGGAAGCGCTGCCGAAAAATCTGCGGGCGAAATCGCGCGTCGTTCTGGTCTCGCCGGAAAAACCGGATGCCTCGACAAAGACCAATGCAAAACTGCTGGCGGAGTTTTTCGATCCGGAAAAAATTTCCCTGCTGCCGCGTCTTAATAAATGAACTGGGTGATCACCTTTGGAAGATTGACCGCTGCGTTGGTGTAGGATTCCCGGTAGGGTTCCCGGTTTTTGTAAAGTTGCAGCCGTTCGTTCATCGCGTTGACGTCGTCTCTGAGGCTGTATTTTGAAGCGAGGGTGACGGCGTCCTGCTCGGCCTGCAGCGCGTCGTCGAAACGGCCGAGTTCGGCATAGGCCATCGCGAGCGTGTCGAGCATGGCAGGCTGGAAGCCGTCGGTCAGGACGTTGGCTTTCGATGCAAGCAGGTAGGCGGTATTACCATTGCGTATTTGGGCGTTTGCGTCGGAGGCCAGCACGCGCGCGATATAGGCCAGCATCTGAAAATTGTCCGGCGCGAATTCTGCGGCCTTCTGAAATTGCGGGATGGCTTCGCTGTCGTGCCCTTCGCGGAGCAGCAGTTTGCCCCTCAAATAAAAGGCGTGGGCGTCGTTCGGGTCGAGCTGCGCGGCTTGGTCGTATTGCTTCATCGCTTCGTCGAACCGTCCCATTTCAACCAAAAAAGTGCCGAGGTTGTTGTGCGGGGCGACGGCCTTGGGATCCAGCTGTTGAGCTACCTGATATTCGGAAAGCGCGGCGTTCGTATCTCCGTTCCTCTCGAGCAGGTTGGCGAGGTTGTTATGCGTGTCCACGCTTTTTGGATAAATCCGCAGCGATTCGCGATACTGGGCAATTGCCTCCGTGTAGCGCCCCTGTTTTTCGAGTGCGACGCCGAGATTAAGGTGTGCGACTTCATTTTCGTCGGTAGCGACGGCGGCGTGGCTGAAAAGAGTCTCGTCGTTGCTCCAATAGCTCAATTGCTTTTCCATGAGAATCAAACAAATTGCGAGAATCGAACCGGCTGTGACCGCGGTTGTAATTTTTGAAAATTGAAACCGTCCCGCCAGATCGCGCGCGCCAAACGCGACGACAATGAAAATTCCGATTGATGGAAAATAGGAATAACGGTCGGCCATCGACTGGCTGCCGACCTGCACAACGCCGATGACAGGCACGAGCGTTCCCAGAAACCAAAGCCAGCCGACGGGCAGATACGCAAACCGTTTGCGCCCGCGCCAGACGAGCCATGAAATCGCAATCAAGACCGCAAGCGACAGCATCAATTGCCAAAACGGATACAGCTTGGGCAGCGGATAAAGGACGGCGAGGTTTTCCGGCCAGAACAGTTTCTGCAAATAGCGCACGTAGGAAACCAGCGTGTTGTCCAGCCGCATGTCCAGCGGAAGTCCTTTCAGCGACACAACCGCCGACATTCTTTGGGAGAGATAAGTGACGATGCACGAAGCCGCCGAGAGCAGAAAGAACGGCCATTTCTCAAATGCAAGCCGCAGAAAAACCGGAAACCGGAAACCGGAAACCGGAAATCTTTTCAACGGCCAGTAATCCAGAAGCAAAATTACAAACGGCATCGTCACTGGCATCGGTTTGGACATCAATGCGAGCGCGAAGAAAAACAGCGCCAGCCAGTAAGAACCGTCAGCCGGAGGTCGCATTCCCGCCGATTCCGGCTTCTGACCATCATTTTTTCGTTTCCTGACAAAACTCACATAAGCNNGGCCGTCAACCGCAGCAGTAAAATAAAGAGCAATGCGGTGTTGGCGACGTGAAACAACACGTTGACGCAATGATGCCCGCCGGCGTTAAGGCCGAAAAGCTGGCAGTCCAGCATGTGCGAAATCCAGGTGAGCGGATGCCAGTTGCTCGCATGCCACGTGGTGAACGCCCATTTGATCCCCGCCCACGTGAGGCCGTTCTGCACGATGAGATTTTCCGTGATGTAATCCCCGTCGTCATACAGCACAAACGTGTGGTGCGCCGCCGGCATATAAACCAGCAGCGTGACGAATGCGAGCAACAGGCCGGCAATGCGCGGACGAGACATCGCGTATTTTGTAAGCGATTTTTCCGGCGCGCACAAAGTTTGTTTTCCTTGTAAAAAGGCTTGGCAATTTTTCTGCGGCGGCTAATAATTAGCGCGGCAGGAAAATTGTTCGACCGCCTGCCACTGGCCGCATCGGTTCCTCACGGTCAGACCACCAGTCGTAATTTATGGAAGGACTCTGTCTATTTGCCGCTGTGGGAACCGCTTCAAACAAGGCGGAACTCATATATGTCTGGGAACAGGCGACGCCGGAAGCCAAGGCGATCATCGTCTGTCTCATCATTTTTTCCATCATCGCATGGTCCGTCATGGTCTCGAAAGCCCTGCAAATGCGCCGTGCGCGGAAGCTGAATTATTACTTCGACCAGGAATTCCACGCACAAAAAACCGTGCTCGACCTTTTCGACCGGAAGCTTCAGGTCGAAGGCTGCCCGCTCTACGAGGTGTATCAGGTCGGCTGTGTGCAGCTTGACGCGCGGTTGCGCGGGCCGGGCGGCGAACGCAGCAAACAGCAGGTCTCGCTCAAAAACATGGAACACGTCAAACGTGCGCTGGAGAATGTCGTCGCGCAGGAATCATTGAAACTGGAATCCGGTTTGATCCTGCTGGCGATTGCAGTCAGTGGCGCGCCGTTCATTGGATTGCTCGGAACGGTCTGGGGCGTGATGAGCACGTTCGCCGGCATTGCGCAGCAGGGCAGCGCGACGATGGCCGCGATGGCGCCCGGCGTGAGCGCCGCGCTCATCACTACCGTCGCCGGACTCCTCGTGGCGATTCCCTCGATGTTCAGCTACAACTGGCTGGTGCATAATCTTCGCGTGTTCACCGTCGGCCTCGACAACTTCGCGCAGGAACTCGTCTCCAAAATGGAGACGGAATTTCTCGCGGATGAATAATAATTGCCATGCGACGATTTTCACAACGCAATCCGCTGGTGACGTTGAGCGACATCAACATCACCCCGCTGTTGGACCTGGCGTTCGTGCTGCTCATCATCTTCGTCATCACCACGCCGCTGCTGGACAAAAGCATTGATTTAAAACTTCCTCGCGGCGGCGCGGCAGAAACTAAAAAGATTGATCCGCGAAACGTCCGCACCGTCGAGGTCAGCAACACGGGCGTATACGCGCTCAACAAACAACGGATGATTTTGACGCAGATGATTGCGCGGCTCGCCCAGGATTTTCGGGAGAATCCGAATTTGATCATTTACATCCGCGCGGACAAGGATGCGCCTTACGGAGATGTCGCCACGCTGATTGACGGCTGCCAGAAAAACGGCATCACGCGCTACTCGCTGCGGACCGACCCGACGACGAAATGAACCGGCTGCAAAAAAAATGCGTCATCGCCACGGCAGGGTTTCACCTGCTGCTGCTCGTGATTTTATTTGTCGGCCCGGCATTTTTTAATTCCACGCCGAAAGCGGACGACTCCAAGGTGATTGACGTGATTCCGGCCAACCTGATTGACGCTGCGTTCAACAGCGGCGTCAAAAACGCAACGCCTCCCCCGCCAACGCCAATTGTCACGCCGCCGCCACAGCCGCCGCAACCAACTCCGCCCGCGCCAAGACCGATGATCCAGCCCGCGCCCGCGCCGCAGCCCACACTTGCGGAGCGACTGGAAAAACTTTTCGCGACTGAACCGCCGCCGCCAACGCCCGCGCCCACTGAAACCCAGCCGCACACGCCGAAAGTGGATTTGCATTTGGTGACGCGCCCTGCGCTTAACAGCTCCAAGGCGACAAAACCGAAAGACAATTCGCAGGCGGCAAGAAACCTTGCCGCTGAATTGCAGAAACAATTGTCTCAACCCACGCAAATTGAAATGCCCGGCGAAAGCAGCGCGTCCTACGCAAATTACGCAAGCGTTGTCAGAAGCGTTTATGATCATGAGTGGACTTTGCCGGATACAATTGCAAACGACGACGAGAACGTGAAAGTTTCCGTGACCATCGCCAGCGACGGCACGGTGATTTCGTCACGCATCCTGACGCAGTCAGGCGACACGAGCGTGGATAATTCCGTCCAGCGCACACTCGACCGCGTCACATTCGTCGCGCCGTTCCCCGATGGCGCAACGGACAAGCAGCGCACATACACCATCAATTTCAATCCTCAACTCAAAAGAATGTCTGAATGAAATATTTCCTAAAAATCTGTCTGCCGGTCTATCTCGTTGTCTTTGCGCTAAATTTTTCCAGCGCGCAAAATGAAATT
>PKZR01000218.1 GCA_003133815.1 Limisphaerales bacterium
CGCATTACATTCTCGGCACGGCCTACGGCGCGCATCCGTATCCGGTGATGGTGCGGAATTTCCAGCGCATCATCGGCGACGAGGCCCGCGTGCAGATTTTGGAAAAGGAAAAGCGGTTGCCGGACATGCTCATCGCGTGTGTCGGCGGCGGCTCCAACGCCATCGGACTTTTTTATCCGTTCCTCGACGACAAATCCGTGAAACTCGTCGGCGTGGAAGCCGGCGGACTCGGCATCAAGCCCGAGCAGCACGCGGCGCGGTTTCAAGGCGGCTCGCTCGGCGTATTGCAGGGCACGCGCAGCTACATTTTGCAGGACGAATTCGGCCAGATTCAATCCACCCACAGCGTCAGCGCCGGGCTGGACTACGCCGCCGTCGGACCGGAACACGCGTGGCTGCGCGACGCCAGCCGCGCCGAATACACCTACGCCACCGACGACCAGGCGCTCGCCGCCTTCATGAAACTCGCGCGGCTCGAAGGCATCATCCCCGCGCTGGAAAGCGCCCACGCCGTGGCCGAGTGCATGGTGCGCGCGCCGAAGCTGGGCCAGGACGCGCTCATCATCGTGAACCTCTCCGGCCGCGGCGACAAAGACGTGGCGCAGGTGGCGGCGAAGGTGAAGCTGGAAATGCCGAAGTAAAATATGATTAGCCATACAAAAGCTGTGAAGATTCCCGAAGTTCTTCAGGAAGCACTCTTGTTTCCGATGACACCAGCAGACACAAGCAAGTTTCATAATCTTCGTGGAATACGAAATGATATTGCACACGGCAAACTTACAAAGTATCCGGTTAGAACCGCGATAGAACACGGCTCATATTTAAGAAATTTAGCCGTGAACATAGATGGCCACATCGTCGAAAACTTTTTAGTAATCGAGTAACTCCCGGCTCGTGCAAAATCGAGCGCGCGGAATAGCGGCGCAACTTTTTCCCATCCCGTTGACGGATTACGTGGCGTTGAAAAAATGGGAGTGCCTGGACTCGGACACCGGCGAAGATTTGGCGGAAGAAGTCCGCAAATATCACATCCCTGATTTCCTGTAGCGGCGCTGTGTCAGCGCCGTCGTCGGTCACAGACCGACGCTACAAAACCCCGCCGCCATTGCCCGCGCCTTCGCACCGCCTACGCAGTGCTTCGGCGCGACAAGCCGTCTGGAAAAAGATTTGCGCACCAGCCTTCGCTAAAGCTCCGGCTCGGCAAGCCAGTTCTCGGCAACTGAAGCGGCGGTGTTTGAGCACGGAAGCCGGGCGGCACAAAGACGCCTGGTCTTCGCTGGAACTGGACTACAAGAATCGCCATCCGGACGCCGAGCCTGCGGAAGAGGCATCCAAATATCTGAAAGACAACCTTGTTTCCGTGGGGCTGGAGGCCGTTTTCATGGAAAACAAAGGGTTTCTTGCAAAAGAGGCGTCGGTCTATGCATAACATGTCTGGTATCCTGCGGGACTGGAGTCGGTCTATACATATCCTGTTTGTTATCCTGTGGAATCGGACTCGATCTATGCATATCCTGTCTGGTTTCTTGCGGAACCGGAGTCGCTCTATGCACAACCTGTCTGGTATCTCGCGGAACCGGACTAGATCTATGCATATCCTGAGTGGTATCTCGCTGGCCCGGACTCCAGTCTTAAGGGACCGGAGGCCTCTTTTGCAGGCACCCCGTCCTGTTCCGGATGCACCCCGTCCTCTTCATCGGATTCCCGGTCCGGTTCTGCGGGACTTGAGTCGTGTTTTGGCCGGTTGTTTTCCAGTCGCAGGTTTGATAGGTTCGGACATGGCCAACAATCTTCCTCCTCCATCGGCCATTGCGCCGGTTCCCGACGCGGTGGCCCTGCTGCACGTGCTCGGCCAGCCTATCGGCTGGAACGCGCTGCGCCTGATCGCGTCCGCCGGGCCGCAATCAGTGAACGATGTCGCCGCTGCGCTCGGTTGCGCCCAAGTCTCGGCGTCGCGGCATCTGGACGCGATGTGGAAGGCGGGCGCGGTCATCGGGGTGACACCGCCGGATGGCGACGGGCGCAAAGTTTTTTACGCCATCCCGCCGGGCTGGTTGCGCGAGACGGTAGCCGGGAAGGAAGTTGATTACGGCGTGTGCGTGCTGCGGTTTCCGTGACAAGACGCACGATGAATTCAACCCTCGCCACACGCATCGCCGCCGCGATGGGATTCATGGCTGTGGCGCTCGGTGCGTTCGGCGCGCACGGGCTGAAGGAGCTGTTCGCGCAAAATGGAATGGCCGGCGTCTGGGAAAAGGCGGTGTTTTATCATTTCATCCACGCGGTGATGCTGTTCGTGCTGGCGGAACGGAAGCCGTTTCCGGCGGTGGCGTGGTGGGGCTTTCTGATCGGCATTGGCCTGTTCTCCGGCTCGCTGTATCTGCTGGCGGTGACGGACGTGCATTGGCTCGGCGCGGTGACGCCAATTGGCGGCGTAAGTTTCCTGTTCGGCTGGGGCTGGCTGGTGTTCAAATCCGCGCGCGGGTAATTTAGAGGGACAAAACATTCCCACCGGCAGTTTGGCGAGGGCTCATTTGCTGCCGGGCTTGACCGCAGGAATTTTAGCCAGGTCCGGCGGAAGGTTCGCCGGGTCGAAGGTTTCCACTTGCAAGGAAATCAAGCTTTCAAAGGGCACGCCAAAATTGACCGCGCCGTTGGAGCGATCCACCACCATCGCCACGCCGACGACATTGCCGCCATGCGCACGGACGATGTCCAGCGTCTCCTGCACGCGCCCGCCCTTGGTCACGACATCCTCGACGACGAGAATTTTTTCGCCCGCCGCAATCTTGAAGCCGCGGCGCAAAACCAGTTTGCCGTCCTCTTTCTCCACAAAAATAAAGCGCAGGCCGAGTTGCCGCGCGACTTCCTGGCCGATGACGAGTCCGCCCATCGCCGGCGAAACCACGGTGACCGCACCGAGCGGTTTTAATTTGGCCGCCAGCTCGGCGCCCAGTTTTTCAACGACGGGCATCTGCTGGAGCGCGAGCGCACATTGGAAAAACTGCCGGCTGTGCAGGCCGCTGCGCAAAATAAAATGGCCTTCGAGCAACGCGCCGGAGTCGCGAAAAATCTGCAATGCTTCATTTTTTGTCATGGGCCAAAGTTTCAAGTTTCAAGTTTCAAGCTCTTCTTAAGAGCCCGTTTTTAAAAATCTGTTCAATCCTCGAAAACTGCGGATAAACTTTGCGCGTGCCGAAGTGGATCAAATTCATCATCGCCCTACTGCTGCTGCCGGTTTGCGCGGGCGCGGCGAACGCTCTGTGGCTCGTGCTGCGCGCCGGTTATGGCGCGGACACGGTCTGGATTCCGCTGCTTGCGGGCGCGGCGTGCTGGGTCGTGATTTTTTTCATGCTGCCGAAACCAATGTGGATTTACGTCTTCGGCCACGAGCTGACGCACGCGCTGTGGACGTGGCTGTTCGGCGGCCAGGTAAAAAAAATGAAGGTCACGTCGTCCGGCGGCCATGTCGTCATCTCCAAAACCAATTTTGTCATCGCGCTCGCGCCGTATTTTTTCCCGCTCTACGCCGCGCTGGTCGTCGGCCTGTTCGCTCTGGGCAATTTGATCTGGAACTGGCACGGCTACCTTGTCTGGTTTCATCTTTGCGTTGGCGCGGCGTATGCGTTTCATGTGACACTGACATTTCATACGTTGCAGACGCGGCAGTCGGACATCACATCGCAGGGATATTTATTTTCCGCCGTCATCATCTTTCTCGGGAATGTCTGCGTGCTGTTGTTTGGAATTCCGTTGCTCACGGCCAAGTCCGGATTTCTGGCTGAATTGATGAAAGTGCTCGGATTATGGTGCCGGGAAACGGGCGATGATTTCCTTTGGCTGCACCATGTCATTTGATGCTTAGAAAATTTGTGAGTAATTCAGTCTTGATATGTCCGGCGTTTCGGTTCAAATCTTGTGGCGCACGTTATGGACTTGGCTGACATTTTGACAAAGGCGCAGATTGTTCCCGATTTGCGCGCGACGAACCGCTGGGAAGCGATTGACGAACTCATCGGCAATCTTGTCGCCACCGGCAAGATCCAGCCCGGCGACCGCGACGCTGTTACCGCCGCCGTCAAGAAGCGGGAAACCTCCATGTCCACGGGCATCGGCTTCGGCATCGGCATCCCACACGCCTCGACCGATTTGATTTTTGAAGTCGTCGGCGCTCTCGGCCGATCGCCCAAAGGCGTCAACTTCGACGCGCTCGACAACCAGCCGGTGAAGCTCGTCATGCTCTTTCTCGTCCCGCAGGGTCAGTTTCAAAAACATCTCCACACGCTCGCCAACATCG
>PKZR01000222.1:0-1539 GCA_003133815.1 Limisphaerales bacterium
TTTGTCAGAGACCGACAAAGGTTTGTCAGGCGGTGAAAAAGCAGTTGGAACAGTCCAAAAAGGCCGTTCGGAATGTCCAAAACCAGTCTCCCCACTGGAGAAAGCCTTCCCACCTTACCCGAAACCTTGACCGGCCATGGCAAAACCCTTCCCGCCGGGTGAGAAGGGTTTGTCGGTGAGGGAGAATACCTACTCACCGGGTGAAAAAGGTTGGTCAGGAGGCCAAAAAGCTGGTTCACGAAGGCTGAAACCCGTTTTCCAGCCGGAAAAATGTCCGTCCTGACGCAATATCGTGAGACGGGCACGACGACATGGCTGAACGGCCCGGTTTGCACGTAGATGCCCAACATCCCGATTCCTGACCTCACTCCGGGCAAGATTTATGATTTACGCATCCAGTATGTGGGAGGCATCACGGGCTATTTGTACTGGAGCGACGTCGTTAGATGCATGGTCAATAACGGTCGTCGAGTCGGACCCCATTGCTCCATTGTTTGATTTGCAAATCCACCCTGGAGCGAACTGGCTTACTGCATTTGCAACGCCGGGCAGCAATTTTCGAATCCAGTCCTGCACAAATCTTGTCATCTCAAATTGGGTCGACGTTGCCTCGTTTAACAATGCGAATGCCATAGCGCAGTGGACAAACACCGCCTCTGGAAACAATCAGATTTTCTACCGGGCCGTTTCTCCGTGAAAATGAGCCGTTAAAGCGGTTGTGTGTCTAGCTGATTCAATAAAGCTTCCGCAGATTCACCATCCTGAAAGCACTAGGCTGTTCATGGATTTGGCTGGGATTTCCAGGCTGGCGGTGCTGTTGCCTGTTTGCAATGTCAGGGGCAGTCTCTTGTCGCCGGCGTTGCCGAGGATCAATACCAGTTCGCCGGAGGGATTGCGGAAGGCGACGACGTTGGAGGTGGAGAATGTGCTTTCATCCTCGCCGCCGATCTGTGTCATGGCGGACACGCCGATGCGGACGGCGCCGGGCTTCAGGAAATGGCCGAAGTGCTTCAGGGAATAAAATTCAGGATTGTAGGTGATTTCGTTGGTGCCGATCTTCAGGAGGCTGTTTTGTTTCCAGCCCCAGGAGCTGGTGGATTTTTGGTTGAGGACGAGGTTCCAGTAAACGTAGCCGTTGGCGAAATGGTTCATGTCCTCGATCATTTTGCGGAAGGTGGTCATGGCCTCGTCCCAGGAGTTCTCGCCGTTGTAGCATTCGGTCTCGGTCTGCAGCATTTTCAGGCCGGGATATTTGTTGTGGGTGGCGGCCATCGCGCGCTGGCCGTCGTATTGATAGCCGACGCCGGAAATGGCGGGACGGGTGGCGGCATCGCCCAGCACCGGGTCGGCGTAGTCGGCGAGGTTGGCGTTGACGATGGTGCCCAGCCACACCTGGACGTCTACGTGATCCTTGGTCAATTGCGGCACGAGGTAATCGCGCAGGAAGGTGTTAATTTCCCGCCCGTTCCAGGCGCATTGGGGATAGTTGTTGTCGTTGTATCTGGGTTCGTTCTGCGGATGAACTGCGTAAAGGTTGAC
>PKZR01000222.1:1609-3253 GCA_003133815.1 Limisphaerales bacterium
TTGGTCATGGCATAATCGCCGGGCGTTTCATCAAACGAATACCAGTTCAGGGCAAAGTCGTTCGCGCCCATGCCAACGCGGCAGAGGTTGAAGTTGCAGCCGTCCGCATCGAACAACGCCTTCAAGGCTACTGCGCGCTTGTCGTCGTCCAAAGATTGCAACGCCTGCCAGCCGAGTTCGTTGAAGCATCCGCCGAAGCCGTCCACGGACTGGTAGACGGTCTGCGGTTCGAGCTTCACGAGGTTTTGCCCGTAGTCCGTCCCGCGCGAAACGCTCACGGTCCATTCTTTCCAAGAGTCCAATGCCGTGCTGCAAACCCAGTGAAGTGAAGGTTCAGATTGTGCGGAACAAACCAAACCGCAGGCCATAAAAAAAAGAATGCCGCGTCGCAGACAGTTGAAAGACAGAGTCATGCTGGCAAAAATAAGATGCCTGCCGCCGACGGTAAAGCCTGCAACGCATAATTCTGTGACACGTCTGGCCTGCTAATTGGTAGTGGCGACGGGTGCCGCAGCGGGCTTGTAATCCTCGTTGAGTTCGAGGCGCAGATAATCGTAGACCACGCCGGAGGTGAGTTCGCCGGCAGGGACGGTGAGGGACATTTCGTTTTTGCCGCCCTTCAGCAGCGCGGCGTCGAAGGGCAGGGTGTATTCATGCCAGACGCTCTTGTCGGTGTTGTAGCGGAGTGCGTTGGTGGCGATGGTGCGGATGGTGCCGACGTTCTGGCCGTTGACGGCCACGCCGAGTCCGCCATTGCCATCAGCTCCGGCCAACGCCACGCGCAAGGTGGCCTGCCCATGTTCGGCTTCGTCCATGTTGAACTTGATTGTCCAGGTTGTCGCGCGGCCCCGGCCATAAATGTGCCAAGGCCCGGTGGTGTCGGTTTGTGGATAATTTGTCAGGGACTCGGATTTTACCCAGCCGAAGCGCTGGTTGAGCGGATCCATCGCGTCGGGATTTTTCCACGCGTCGGACAGCGCGTGTGGCACCTGCTCGAAGAACCAGTCCTTGTGGTAATCGCTCTGGCCGATGGTATAGGTGATGTCGTTTGGAAACAGATCGCCGTATCTGAGGCACCAGCCCCACAGCCAGTAATTGTCGCCGTCGCCTTTGAAGAATTTTCCACCTGTGCGGTCAGGGTAGCCGATTTCCCAAACCTGCCTGCCGTAGCGGACAGGCTTCCATTCAATTTGGCCCAAGTCCAAGGATTGTCCCGCCTTGACGGTGATGTTGGCCCGGGCGAATTCGCCGAGCACCCCGTCGGCAAAGGCGTGCAGCGTGTAGGTGCCGGGACGGACATTGGCGATTGTGAATTTGCCGTCCTCGGTGCCATCTGCCCAGAACTGGTAGAATTTCGCGTCATGCGTCCAGTCCACCAATCCGTTGCCGCCGCCGAAGCCGCCACCACGTCCAAAGCCACCGCGTCCACCGGCGAAGCCATTGGTGCCGCCAGTTCCGCCCGCGAATGCATTGGTGCCACCGCGACCGCCCCGACCTCCACCACGAACGGGTATGTTCATGTAATCCATGTGCGATAGTCCAACGGTAAGATGGGGCAGGGCGGTGGAGGAGGCTTGCGGGTCGTAAAGCACAAGATGGCCGGTGACGGTGCAGCGTTCATCCTTGTGCGGGAAGTCCGCGCCG
>PKZR01000468.1 GCA_003133815.1 Limisphaerales bacterium
GGCGGGAGTAACAAACGTGCAGGTGTATTTTGTTCCAGTGGATGTGGCGGATTACAACAATGAGACAAACACTGTTGGAGTGACGGTAAGCAAGGCGACGCCGTTGTTGGGTGGGACGCTCGCGGCCACTGCAATCACTTATGGCCAGTCATTGGCAAGTTCGACGCCGAGCGGTTCGTTTACGAATGGGGCAGGGGCAGCAGTCCCAGGCTTGCTTGCATTTGTGAATCCCGCCCTGGTTCCAAAGGCGGGGACTACGAATGTACAGGTGAGCTTCACACCGTCGGATACGGCGGATTACAACATCGTGACAAACACGGTGAGCGTGACGGTGAATCTGGTGGCATTGCAGTTCACCGGGTTGAGTTCCTTGACGAACACCTATGGTGTGACGAGCATCATTTTGAGCGGTGATTTGAGCGGGTCCGGTCCGGCTTATCCGTCCATTGGCGAGGTGGTAACCGCCACCATCAATGGATTTACCGTCGGCGGGACGGTGACAAACAGCACGGGTGCATTCTGGATCAACTTCAACGATCCTTCGCTCGCGACCAATGACGCCGCAGGTTCGCCGTATGCAATCACCTATGGCTACGCAGGCAATGCCGGGAACGGCCTCGCTTCGGCGGCGGACATCAGCACAACGCTCACCATCATCCAGCCGCCGAATGTAACATGGAAGCTGACGTATTTTGGGACCAATGCCGGCAACCCGGCCATTGCGGGCGATTCGGCGGATCCAACGCATGATGGCATCGCCAATTTGCTGGCGTATGCGTATGCCTTCAATCCCACGGTCACAAACGCCAATCCATTTGTCGGCGATGTCGTCGGTGGCAAATTCCTGCTTAGCTTCCCGCGCAACACCACGGCCACCGACATCACCTATCTTGTGCAGGCGTCGGAAAACCTGTCCATCTGGAGCAACCTGCTGACCTACACCGTATCAACCGGCTGGGTCACCAATCAGCCCGGCACGGGTGTTTCAGAATCGCCCACCAACGGCGTTCCGCCCGGCCAATATGTCAACGTCACTGTCACCGGCTCTACGAACGTGGCGGCCACTGTGACCAACCGGTTCCTGCGCCTGCAAATCCACCGTTGAACGAACAACGAGACGCCCTGCTCGACCGCCGATCGGACGCCACCCTCACCGCATCCAAAGGGGAGATGGGATTGGGGGTGAGATGCGTCACAGACAGTATTTTTCCAATTGCCGCTGGTAGTCCTTCAACGCGCACGGGATGTCCGGATTCTTGTAAATGTCGAACACCCCATACGCCGGGAGAATACATAGCTTCAGAATTTGTAGTTGGAAGTGATGGGGGAGGAACAGGTCGGCGTCCCCTTGCTGCCGTAGAGGACGCTGCCAGCGTTGCCGAAGGTGTCTTTCGGTGCATTCCAAGTCGAGTATATCATGAACTTCAGTCCTGCATCTTGCCGCCCGCACCACGTTGCCGTTCATTTATCTAGTTAGCCAGACAACCGTGGGCGTCGCTCCCTTCAGTTGACGGCAGCCGTGCTGCGCAGCTTTTTGAGCTTCCTTTTCCAACATGGGCGGATTGCATCAAACCTGACTGCCGCCGTTCCCACCGTGGCGGGCTGGTGCCTATCGGAACTGCCGCGGTATCTCGAAACAGAGCAGGTCGAAAAAATCCTGCGAAGCTGTGATCGGCGGCGGAAAATAGGCAAACGCGATTACGCCATTTTACTGCTTCTGGCCCGCTTAGGGTTGCGAGCCGGCGAGGTGGCCTATCTGACCTTGGATGATATTAACTGGCAAGCTGGGGAGTTGCTCATTCGTGGCAAAGGTGCCCGGGTGGATCGGTTGCCGCTACTTGAGGACGTTGGCCAGGCCCTTGTCGATTATTTGCAGAAGGCGCGGCCCGTTTGCTCTTCCAGACGCGTATTCATTCAAAAGCATGCGCCGCATGAAGGTTTGGCCGGCCCATCCTCTGTCGCCAACGTTGTCCGTGTAGGTCTCGCGCGTGCTCAGGTTTTTTCCCGGCATCGGGGTGCCCACGTGCTCCGTCATTCTTTGGCCACCCGGATGCTCGGCAACGGAGCTTCACTGGGTCAGATCGGTCAGGTGCTCCGCCATAAACTGCCCCAGACGACCGAGATTTACGCGAAGGTGGATCTGAACGCTTTGCGCGGGTTGGTTTTGCCCTGGCCGGGAGGTGTGCAATGAACACGTTGAGCCTCCACCTGGACAGGTATTTAAAACTGCGCCGTCAGCTCGGATACAAACTGCGGGTAACGGAGATTTTGCTTCGCAATTTTGTGCGTTTTGCACAAGAAGATGGAGCATCGTTCATCACCACAAAGCTGGCGCTTCGATGGTCAACACGGCCGGGCATCAAGCCAGTGCAGAGTGGCAACCGGTTGGGCATGGTGCGTCGCTTTGCCAATTACGTCAGTGCGCACGATGCACGCACCCAAGTTCCCGCGCAAAAACTTCTGCCGCATCAGTTTCGTCGCCGGCCTCCGTATCTGTATCGCGACGAAGAGGTGTTGCAACTCATCCGTGCTGCGTTCCGGATCTCTCCCAGCAGCGAACTCAAAGGTGTGACGCTCGGGACTTTGTTGGGACTGCTGGCCGCTACAGGCATGCGTGTGGGCGAAACCGTGGCTTTGGACTGTGAGGACGTGGACCTGAAACGCAATGTGCTGTTGATCCGGCGCGCCAAAGGCAATAAGTCACGACTGGTGCCGCTTCATGCCTCAACGGTGCAGGTGCTCCAACAGTATGCCTGTCTCCGCGACAGACAGTTCCCTCAACCATCAAGCCCAAGTTTTTTCGTCTGGGAACGTGGGGAGCGATTGCTTCATTGCACGGTTCACCGCTGGTTCCTTTTGGTCGCCTGCCAAATTGGATTGCGAAAACCCGGCGACCAGAGCGGCCCCCGCATTCATGACCTGCGGCATTACTTTGCCATTCGCACCCTGTTGAACTGGTATCGGACGGACACGGATGTGGAGGTGCATCTGCCGGAACTGGCCACTTACTTGGGCCACGTTCATGTGCGCGACAGCTACTGGTATCTTTCAGCGACAGCCGGTGTCAGCCGGTCGAGGGCATTGGGTGTGATGACGACTTTGCCCACCGGAAACGAAACAGTTTGAACAGTCATGATGATTTTCCTTTCGGTTGATTGTTTGATGAACCCTGTGAACCCAGACTGAAGTTTATGCTCATGACCTTTTTCAGGGCAGACGTGTGAACTTGCCAGCAGCTGCAATGAAAACCACCCTGAAGCCGACCTATTACGGCAAAATTCTGAACTTGATATTTGGCAATATGATTGCAATATTTCAACCATGATTGTCCGCAAGCATTATTTTGACCGGGTTAAAAAAGCATTGGGGCGTAATCCCGTGGTCGCCCTGCTTGGCCCGCGTCAATGCGGCAAAACCACGCTGGCCCGGCAGATGATTCCTGCCGGTCACCCGCAGTATTTCGACTTGGAAGATCCGGTGGTGGCGCGCCTCATGGAAAATCCCATGACTGCGTTGCAGGGGTTGCGGGGACTGGTGGTGATTGATGAAGCGCAACGTCAACCCGGACTGTTCCCGGTGTTGCGGGTGCTGGCAGACCGCGCGGATCAACCGGCGACTTTCCTGATTCTCGGCAGCGCTTCGCCGGAACTTTCGCGGCAGGCCGCCGAGTCGCTGGCAGGCCGCGT
>PKZR01000291.1:0-3903 GCA_003133815.1 Limisphaerales bacterium
CGACGATGAAATACAGCGTCGGTGCGGGCTTCGGCTTGGTTGCAGGAACCAACAGTGCCAGATTTTCTTGCTCTTCGCTCATCCACGGATTTTAGACAGCAAAAAATCCAAAAGTTCAGAAATATTTAACCGTTCTTGCTTTCCGTCGTCACGATGGCGGATCGTCACCGTGTCGAGCAACTCCGGTTTTTCGCCGAGCGTGTCGAAATCAATCGTCACGCAAAACGGCGTGCCGGCCTCGTCCTGGCGCGCGTAGCGTTTGCCGATGCTGCCGCCGTCGTCATAAACCGCCTTCAGGTGCGGGCGCAGCAGCTCATAAACCGCTTGCGCCTTGGCCACCAGTTCCGGTTTGTTTTTGAGCAGCGGAAAAACGCCGACCTTGATCGGTGCAACGCGCGGATGAAATTTCATCACCACCGTCGTTTCGCTTTTGCCCTTGTCATCGGTCTTGGTGACTTCGGAATACGCGTTGGCGATGAGCGCCAGGATCAGGCGATCCACGCCGGCGCTCGGCTCGATGACATGCGGAATGTATTGGCCCTTGGCCAGGCCGTTCGCGTCTTCCGTCGCCTGCAGCGAAATTTGCTCCGGCGTTTCGTCCGGTTTGGCGGATTTCGTCAGATAATTTTTCCGGTGGTCGTAATACCGCTTCCACAAATCATCCTGTTTTTCCTTCGGCAGCTTGGCCCACGCGGCGCGTAGTTCCTCGTCGAACACGCCCATCGGCTTGCCGGAAAATCTTTGATGCTGGCTCAAATCAAAATCGCTTCGCGCGGCGATGCCTTCCAGCTCGTCGCCGGTCACGTTGCCGTCCGCGTCCTTTTTGCTGAACGGGAATTTGAACAAAATATCCGTGCAGGCCCGCGCATAATGCGCCAATTCCGCCGGCGTCTGATGATGAAAACCCAGCGTCTCGCGCGACAGCCCGATGCCTTCGTAGAAGCGCACACGTTCCTCGACCCAGTAATGATGCCACGCCTGCCAGCCCCAGTTAGGTTGAGGAGATAGGAGTTGGGAGTTGGGAGTTCGGACGGCAACAGTGCCGTAAATTGCCTCGATGACTTCATCTGGCTTGATGAAAAATTCCAGCTCCATCTGCTCAAACTCGCGCGACCGGAAGGTGAAGTTGCGCGGCGTGACTTCGTTGCGAAACGCCTTGCCGACCTGCGCGATGCCGAACGGCACTTTCTGGCGCGACGTTTCCAAAACATTTTTGAACTGCGCGAAAATCGCCTGCGCGGTTTCCGGGCGCAGATACGCGATGGCCGAATCGTCCTGCACCGGCCCGACGTAGGTTTGAAACATCAGGTTGAACGCCCGCGCCTCGGTCTTTTCGCCGTGACATTCGCCGACACACTTGCTCGGTTTTTGCGGGCAGGGAATTTCCGAAATCTGATCCGCGCGAAAACGGCCTTTGCAAGTTTTGCAGTCAATCATCGGATCGCTGAACGTCGCGACGTGCCCGCTGGCCTTCCAGATTTCCGGCGCCATGATGATCGTGGCTTCGAGGCCGGCGACGTCGTCGCGCGAGCGGGTCATGGTGTTCCACCACAGCTCCTTGACGTTGCGCTTGAGTTCCGCGCCGAGCGGGCCGTAATCCCAGAAACCGTTGATGCCGCCGTAAATCTCGGACGATTGAAACACGAAGCCGCGCCGCTTGCACAGCGACACGATTTTTTCCATGAGCGGATTTTGTTTTGGCTCGGCCATTGGGTCGTGCAGTATTCGTGATATGTGTGGAAAAATCAATCACGATGGCGCAAATAGATGTCGTCTGTTGTGAACAACCTTTCGAGAGATGCGTGAAATTCACGCATGGCGCGTGGAATTTTTACGCATTTTGGTCTTGCGCCAATAACCATGTCGTGATTTTGTTGGAATTAACCCGAAAATGCGTTTGGCATTGGTAGTGCTAAAGATATTTCAGAAATCCAATTGACAGTGTGCGAAATTTAGGTAGAGTTCGTCCACTGTCCCCGGACGAAAAAACATAAACCGAAAAACTGTCAACGTATGAAAAACATGAACAAACATAAAGTGGCGTTCACGCTCATCGAGCTGCTCGTCGTCATCGCAATCATCGCCATTCTCGCGGCCATGCTCCTGCCGGCGCTCGCTGCCGCCAAACGCAAAGCCCAGCGCATCAGTTGCGTCAACAACATTCACCAGATTGGTCTGGCCTTCAAGACTTGGGAAGGTGACAACAACGATCAGTATCCCATGGCTGTTAGCTCCACTGGCGGCGGCGCGAAGGAGTTGATTTATCAAGGGAACGCGAATGCCAATGTTGCCAGCGACATAGGAATGACCAATGTTTTTAACTGCATGTCGAATCAATTGTCCACCGCCAAAGTTTTGTATTGCCCATCGGACTCCGGTCACAATGCTTCCAACAGTTTTTGTGCTAGCTTCATCAATCTCAGTTATTTTGTCGATGGCGACGCTGCTGACGCATATCCGCAGATGATTCTCGGTGGTGATCGTAACATGGGAACACTCAATGCAGCCGGAACCGGTCCGGCACCATCTGTATTGACGAGTTCCAGTCTAACCTTCGCTGAAAACCCCAGTGTTGGAACCCCTGCTGGATCACAAGCTTCTTGGACCGCCACCGATTTGCATCAAAAAAACGGAGACCTAGGGCTGGCTGATGGCAGCGCACAACAGGTTTCTGTCTCCGGGTTGCAAACCGCCATCTTGAACGGCACCAATGGACCTCAGGGGAAACCGGCTTACAACATGCCGAATCCATAACCCCGTCTGATTTGCTTAAAGCACAAACGAGGCATCCGCAGGGATGCCTCGTTTTTTGTTTGCGATTCATCATCGGGATAATGGCGTTGACAAACCATTCAATAAGGGCGCTCCGTGCGCGTTGCCCTCTGCAAATCAACCATTCGAGGGCAACTGTCTGCAATCTCGAAAAACAGTTCAGCCGTCGGTCACGCCGTCCCCATTTTTCTTCGCCGCCCTTTGTGCCGCGAAAAAATCTTTCAGCAGCGCGCTGCATTCCGGGCTGCGGATGCCAGCGGTGATTTCGCAACGATGGTTCAGGGTAGGAAATTGAAGCAGATTCATCGCGCCGCCCGCCGCACCGCCTTTCGGATCGCCCGCGCCAAACACCACGCGCGCCAGCCGAGTGTGGACGACGGCCCCGGCGCACATCGGACACGGCTCCTTGGTGACATACAGCGTGCAGTCGGTCAGCCGCCAGTCCCCCACGGCATTTTCCGCCTGCGTGAGCGCCAGCATCTCGGCATGCGCCGTGGCGTCTTTCAGCAATTCGACCTGGTTGAACGCGCGGGCTATGATTCGCCCTTCGCGAACAATTAGCGCACCGACGGGCACCTCGCCTTGTTCATAGGCCTTCGCCGCCTGCCGCANNCCCATGAAATAATCGTCGCTATGCAGGTCAATGATGGGTTCGCTCATTTTCTAAAAAGGTAGCAGCCGACGTGAGGAGGCTCATAATAAAAAATACAAAGTTAGAGCCTTCTTACGTCGGCTTCTACAAATGATTCCTCCAGCGTCCAATCATTCCGCCTGTCCGCGTGGCAATGACAGTGCGCGGCAAAAAAGCCGCCGCGGAACTGCCAGAACCACGGCCAGATTTTTTCGCGGTCGGTCTGCGGAATTTTCAGGTCAAAAATCTTTCCTCGCGGAAAAAATCCAAAGCGTCCTTCCGCGTGGGCCGGCGGGAGCGATCTTAATTTCACCTTCACTTCGAATAGAAACATGAGCCAGTGCGTCTGGCCCTGATAGCCGTGCTCGCTGATCAGCCCGGCCAGATGCAAATCCGCTGGCGCGAGCGGCAGCCCGATTTCCTCGTGCGCCTCGCGGCTGGCGCAGGCGTAGGGCGATTCGCCGAGGTCCATCTTAAGCTTGCCGCCGCACGGGCTCCAG
>PKZR01000291.1:3942-4429 GCA_003133815.1 Limisphaerales bacterium
GAAAATTCCATTGTCACTGCGCTCGAAAAAAATAAACTGTCGGCCCATTTAATGAATATATTTAACATCGCAGCGCTCGCGGGCGACGGCATCGGCAACGAAGTCATGCGCGAAGCCATCAAGGTTTTACGCGTCACGGAAAAGAAATTTGGTTTTCAACTCAACATCACCGAAGCGCCAGTCGGCTGGGCCGGCATTGACGCTGCCGGAAAGGCTTTGCCGGATGCCACGCTCGCGCTCTGCAAAAAATCGGATTCCATTTTATTCGGATCCGTCGGCCTGCCCGACCGCGACCCGACGATTCCCAAAGAGGAGCGCCCCGAACGCGCCGCGCTGCTGAGGTTGCGGAAAGAATTCGGTTTGTTCGCCAATCTGCGGCCGGTAAAGCTGCCGAAAATTCTTTCGCACGCGTGTCCGCTGGCGAAGGAACGCCAGGGCGACGGCATAGATATATTGGTCGTGCGTGAGCTGACCGGCGGCATGTATT
>PKZR01000255.1 GCA_003133815.1 Limisphaerales bacterium
TGGTGCTCATTCTCATTTATGTGGTGATGCGAATAAGGGCCGCCGGCCGGTAAATGCGAATTATGAAAACTAAATTCCGGCTCGGATTGATTGCAATGCTGGCCCTGCTGCTGACGGTCTTGATTTCGTGTGCGAGCGACAACGTCGTCACTCCGGAGATGGTGGGCCATTGGGAAGGGGATGCGAGGATCATTGTTTCGTGGTGCCAGCAAAAGAATCTGTCCGTGAAGCTGGACCTTCATGCGGATGGCAGCGTGAGCGGCATGGTGGGCGACGCCAAGCTCACGGAAGGGCGCTTCGCGTCGAATCGCGGCTGGCTGCTGCGCAAGTTGAACTGGTCATGCGATTACATGATCACGGGCGGCCTTGACGGCGACATCGTGGCGGCTGAAGGCATCAAGCGCGGGCGCGTGATGATGGCGCTGGATTACAACGATGGCATTTTCAAAGGAGGTGTGGGCACGGATGGATCAGTCTGCGTGTTCTCCAGCGAACAAACGAGGAAGGAGAAAATGTTTTTCACCGCCAGGCCGCTTAAACTGACAAAGTCACAATGATGCAGCCAAAAAATCGCCGGAGCCGGCGATAGAAATTCACAAGTCCGCTTTGACAAACCCATTCCAACAAAGGCCAAGACAAAACCAACCGTGCATGACCCCGTGCACTTTCTGCGGTCAAATCATTATTAGGCAGCATTCACACTTATGAAAAATCGCACTCTCAAATTGGTGGCTTGTTTGGTTTTCCAGACAGCCGGCTGGATGTGTTTGTTCGCAGATTTTCACGGCAATCTTCCAATTGCCGCCGGATGTCTTGCACTCGGCAATTTCTTTTCATTCCGGCGCAGCTATTTATNNCTTTTTCGCCTTTCCCGATTTGGTTTGGGATTCTTATCGGACTCGCTTTGATTGTGACATCGTTAAAGGAGTTCCGTAATTGGCGATCCAGTTTGAGAAATGACCATGCTTCCTAACTATTCGTCGGGGCCGTGGCCCTTTAGTTCGGCCTTTCACCAGCAGTAATTTCAAAGCCGCCAGAAAGTTCTTCGGTCCTCATTCAATCTTCAGCGCAAAGGCGTAGTCGCAGGGCTTCTGGTCGGGCAGGGTGAGGTGCAGGCCGTCTTCGTCGCGGGTGAATGTTAATTTGCCGTAGCCCAGCAACTGTACGCTGTCAATGTCGCCCGGCCGGTATTGTGAGTTGCTGGCGAGGGACTTGATGGTGACTTTGCCGTCCGCCGGAAATTGGAGGACGATGGCATAAAGTGTTTTGCCATCCTTGGATTGGGTGAAGCGGATGTCCTGCGGCGTGAATTTGCTTTGGTCAATCGACTGGCGTCCGCCTCGTCCGTTTCCCGCCGCGACCGTCGAGGGGCCTTCGCCGTAAATCTTCCACGGGCGCGTCGCGTAAATGGCGTCGCCGTTGATCTTCAACCACGCGCCGATGTCGGTGACGATTTTGGTTTCGTCGGTGTCCGGCACTCCGTCGCGATTCAACGGCACGCTCAACATCAGGTTGCCGTTTTTGCTCACGATGTCCGCGAGCATCGGGATGATGGTGGAGGCGGGGACGTATTCATGCTTCAGGAAGCGTTCGAGCTTGTAATGCCACGAGCCGATGCAGGTGTCGGTCTGCCACGGCAGGGGCAGGATGCCGGAGGCTTTGCCGCGTTCGATGTCGTAGGTCAGCGCCTGGCGCTGCTGGTCGTTGAGCATCTTGGCGTTCATCACGGCTTCGTTGTGGCCGTGCAACTGGATGCTGGAATTGTAGAAATGCGCGGCGAGGTTGAGGCCGATTTCATCCGTCACCCCGTGCAGCGGAAGAACGTCGTCGTCGAAATAAATCATGTCGGGCTGGTAATCGTCCCAAAGCTGTTTGACGCGTTTGAAATATTTTTCCATGTAGGCTTCATCCGGCACGCTGCTGCCCTGGGCGACGCTCCAATCCCAGGCGAGTTTTTTGCCGGGCGTGTGGTTTTGCGCGTAGAGGTCCTGAGGATCGAGGCCGTCCCACCACTGGCCTTTGCCGTCGGCCTTGGTGAGCTTGCCGTCGTAAGGCACGCCGGCCATCGGGCCGTTGGTGTCCGCGCCCTGTGTCACCTCATACCAAGACCATGCGTGCGAGGAGTGAACGCTGACGGCGAAGCGCAGGCCGTTTTTCCGCGCCGCCGCCGCCCAGCCGCCAATCAAGTCCTTGTGCGGACCGACNNGCCTTCCATTCGTGGATGATGTCCTTGAAACCGTTGGTGGCAGGATAACCGTATGTCTCCAGGTGCTGCTTGTAGGCGTCCTGACCCTGGATATACATGTTGCGGGCATACCAGTCGCCTTCCTCAGGCTCGCACTGCGGACCCCAATGCGCCCAGATGCCGAACTTCGCGTCGCGAAACCACTCGGGCGTCTGATACTGAGATGCCAGCGATGCCCATGTTGGCTGGAACGGCCCGGTCGCGATGTCATGAATCACATTGGTCGAGCCGGTGGTCTGGATTTTCGTCTTGGCCGACACACAACCTGAAAAGATTGCGGTGGCGGCAAGGCATGCAAAGGCGTATTTGGCGGAGGCGCGAATGGTCATAAGTCCATTTGTGATACCAGCAATTCGAATTCATCGCCACCGTAATTTTAAAGCGACATTACTTGCTGGAGCTGCGTAGTAATTTCAGTGCCGCCAGAAAATCCTCCGGAAGCGGCGCTTCAAAGGTCATCAGTTTTTTCCTGCGCGGATGGATGAACGACAGTTCCTTCGCGTGCAGCATCACGCGCGGCGCGGCATAGTTGGTCAATTCCTTGAGCCGCGCATTTTGCCGCGCGCCGTAAGTGTCGTCTCCCACGAGCGGATGGCCGATGAATTGAAAATGCACGCGGACCTGGTGCGTGCGCCCGGTGTGGATTTGCGCCTCCATCAACGTGGCCGCGTAAAGCCGTTCGAGAATCTTGTAGCTCGTGTGCGCAGCGCGGCCTTCGCTGTCGTCGCGCACGGCCATGCGCTTGCGGTGCGTGGGATGTCGCGCGATGGCGGCGTGGATTTCGCCGGTGGCGCGTCCCGGTTCTCCGCAGACGAGCGCGTGGTAAATCTTGTGGACTTCGCGGGCGGCGAATTGTTCCGAAAGCGCGAGGTGCGTCTCGTCATTTTTCGCAACGACGAGGCAGCCGCTGGTTTCCTTGTCGAGCCGGTGGACAATCCCCGGCCTCGCCACGCCGCCGATGCCGCTCAACGAACCTTTGCAATGGTGGAGCAGGGCGTTGACGAGCGTGTGTTCCTCGTGCCCGGCGGCGGGATGGACAACCAACCCGGCAGGCTTGTTGACGACGAGCAGGGTTTTGTCCTCGAACAAAATATCGAGCGGGATTTTTTCCGGCTGCGCCTTGGCGGGCTTGGCGTCCGGCCAGTGGATTTCAATCTTTTCGCCTGCGTGCGGATGATGCGTGGGCTTGACGATTTCGCCGTTGACGCGGATGTGGCCTTCCTCAATTAGCCGTTGCAATGTCCCACGCGAGGCGGCGGGAAATTTTTCGCACAGGAACTTGTCAAGCCGCTCGTTTGGCAGCGATTTTTCGACGATAAAATTTTCAGTACGCGCAGGCATGGCGAATCAATTGGCCGGCGCTTTCGTTGAGTGTTCATTTTTCCAGGTGATGAGAAAAATCAATCCAACGCCGGTGCAAATCGCGCTGTCAGCCACATTGAACGCGGGAAAGCCGATTTCGCCGCCGCCCCGCTGGTTCACGAAGAAATAAATAAAATCCACGACGGCCTGGCGGCTGGGCAGCAGGCGGTCGGTGAGATTTCCGGCGATGCCGCCGAAAATAAGGCCGAATGCGATCTGTCCCGACAGCGTGTGCGAGTCGAAGTGATGCCGCGTGAGAAACAGCGCAACGAGTGCAAGAATGGCCACTAGCGCGAGCGTGCCGTTGTTGCCGCTGAAGCGGCTCCACGCCGCACCCGTATTGACCCAGTGAACGAATTTGAAAAAACCGGGGATGATGATTTTTTCGTCGTTGATATCGAGCGTCTGGAGCACAACCCATTTGGTGAACTGGTCGAGCGCAAGGATGACGAGCGCGAGCGCGGCGATCCGGCGGTTTGATTTTTGAAAAACAGTCATTAGCAAAGTCCAAAGTCCGAAGTCCAAAGTCCAAAGTCAAGACAACCGCGACTTTGGACTTTGGACTTGGTGCGGTTTCGACTATTTTTGGCGCATGGCGCTGG
>PKZR01000458.1:0-465 GCA_003133815.1 Limisphaerales bacterium
ACGCGCAAGGAATTTGACCCGGACGGCGGGCGCGTCGTCGGCTGCCGTTCGCTCCGCGATCCGGGCGCGATCGCCGTCGCCGAGTATTTCGGTATGATGCTCGGCCGGCCCGACGGCGACGACATGCGCGACAAGGCGCCGTTGATCGAGACCGAGGATTTCCGCGACGAAGGCGCNNCGCGGCATCTGGGACGATTTTTCCCCGCCGCATTTCGGTTTCAAAAAAGGCGAGATGGACAGCTACGGCTGGAATTCGGAAACTTTCGCGCTCGCGGGCGTCCGCCGTTATTTTAATTTCGTTTCCAACCGCATTGACAATTCCGATCCCGCGCATTCCAGGTATGCGGCCTACGCTTCGATCTACTGGTCGGATTCCGATGCCGATGGCCGTCAGCAAAGCAGCGAAGTCCTGCGCGTCAGCGGCAAGGTGGACGGCGTGCGCCTGCCCAAGGAAATTTTTTACGC
>PKZR01000458.1:534-10253 GCA_003133815.1 Limisphaerales bacterium
GTCGCGCAACAAGAATTGAAAACCGCCGGCGCACCGAAAGCGCTCAAGCTCACCGTCCACACCGGCCCGAACGGTTTGCAGGCGGATGGCTCCGATGTGGTTCTTGTTGATTTTGAAGTCGTGGACGCCGACGGCAACCGCTGCCCGACCGACGAGGCACGCGTTGATTTCCAAGTCACCGGCCCGGCCAACTGGCGCGGCGGTTTTTGCAGCGACAAGCTGAACACGACCAATAACAAATTCCTCGACACCGAATGCGGCATCAATCGCGTCGCCATCCGCTCCACGCTCACGCCTGGAACGATCACCGTGACTGCGAAACGCGACGGACTTAAATCCGCGACGGTGACAATTGAATCGCAGCCCGTTAAGATCACGGAGGGCTTGGCCCAAGCCGATAATTGATGAAACCAGTTGCGGCGGGAATTCGTCTTTACAACTGTGCGCTCCGTAAAATCCATTTGCCTGGAGCGGGGCGTTGTTGTTGTCTATCCAAATCAAAATTATCAATAGTCCAAGCTGCGCCGTTCTGTCCTGACCATGAAATTTCTCCGCGAGCCGCTGGTGCATTTTCTCCTGATCGGGGCCGCGCTGTTCGGTCTCTTCGCGTGGCGCGGCTCGGCGGTCGCGCCCGTCGCGCGGAACGATCAGATCATCATCACGCTTGGACTGATTGACAATTTGCGGACGAGCTTCGAGCGGTCGGACGGCCACGTGCCCGACGCGAAGGAACTGGAGCAGGCCGTCGAAATTTATGTCCACGAAGAAATCCTCAACCGTGAGGCGCGCTCGCTCGGCTTTGATCGCGACGACACCATCGTGCGGCGTCGGCTCGCACAGCGGATGGATTTCATCGCCACCGACGAAATGAAAATTGTCAGCCCGACCGACGACGAGTTGCGCGCGTTTTTCCAAAAAAACCCCAACCTCTTCAAAAATGCCGACGGCACGATGCCGGATTTTGCCGCTGCGAAGGAAGGCGTGCAACGCGCGTGGCTTGCCGAACAGCAGCAAAAGGCGGCGGACACGGCGTATGAAATATTGCGCGCACACTATACGGTCATCCGGCAGGATCAATCGGCGCAGATAAAATGAAGTTGTTGCGAAAAATAATTTTCCTGCTTGCACTGTTCGTGACTGCGCGGCTGGCGGCGCACGAAATGCAACCGGCGTATCTCGAATTGCGGCAGACGGGCGCGGAACAATGGCAGGTGCTTTGGAAAACTCCCGCGCGCGCCGATTTGCAGGACGGCATGAAACCGGTGCTGCCGAAAGAAGCGCGCGTCACGTCGGAGCCGGTGCGGATGAAAGTTGGCGACGCGGCGACGGAACAGTTCACGATGGTCTGCGCGGGCGGATTGGACGGAAAAGAAATTTCCGTGGACGGCGCGGCGGCGGCCATCGCCGACGTGCTGGTGCGCGTGGAGCATTTGAACGGCGCGTCGCAAGTTTTCCGGCTGACACCTGACCTGCGGTCGCACGTCATCGAGCCGGCGCCGGGACGCTGGCAGGAGGTGAGAACTTATCTCAACATGGGTGTCGGGCATATTTTGATGGGTGTGGATCATTTGCTGTTCGTGCTTGGTCTGCTGCTGATTGTGCGCGACCGCTGGATGCTGTTGAAGACGATCACGGCGTTCACGGTGGCACACAGCATCACGCTCGGCATCGCCACGATGGGCCGGGCGAGCGAGCCCATGCTGCCACTGAACGCGGCCATCGCGCTTTCGATTCTGTTTCTCGGCCCGGAAATCGTCCGCGCGCAACGCGGCGGAACGAGCCTGACCATCCGGCATCCGTGGGTGGTGGCGGGCGCGTTCGGGCTGCTGCACGGGTTTGGTTTTGCGAGCGGGCTGACGGCGCTGGGCTTGCCGCGCGGGGAAATTCCGATGGCGCTGCTGCTGTTCAACTGCGGCGTGGAGATCGGGCAATTGTTTTTTGTCGCGCTGATTTTGTCGCTCGAAATTTCTTTTCGCACGCTGGAAATCCGCTGGGCGCGCTGGGCGGAAAAATTGCCGGCTTACACGGTCGGCGGGCTGGGCGCGTTTTGGGCGATTCAACGGACGGCGATTTTGCTCGCGGGACTAAAATAAAAACATTGAAACAAAAATATGAAAACAAATTCGTTTCAANNCGAGGGCGGCGGCTTCAAAGCGGGCTTTCATCATCCGTGGTCGGGGCTTGACCATATATGCGCGATGGTTGCGGTCGGTTTGTGGGGCGCGCAACTCGGCGGGCGCGCGATGTGGCTGCTGCCGGTGGTGTTCCCGCTGGTGATGTCGGTCGGCGGATTTTTCGGATTGATCGGCGTGCCACTGCCGGGACAGGAAATCGGCATCGCGCTTTCGGCGCTGCTGCTCGGCACGATGGTGTGCCTGGAGGTGAAGCCGAAAAACCTGGTCTGGCCGGCGATCCTCGTGGGCGTATTCGGCTTTTACCACGGCCACGCCCACGGCGTGGAACTGCCGCCGGGCGAAAGCGGCCTGCTTTACAGCATCGGCTTCGTGTTCGCGACGGGAATGCTGCACGCGTGCGGCATCACCATCGGGCTGGTGCATCGCTGGGCGGCGGGCAAGATCGTGCTGCGCGTGGCGGGCGCGGCAATCGCGGCGTGCGGCATTTATTTTTTGTGGGTCGCCTTACACCCGGAAACAAACGAATCTGCGCCGGTGAAAGCAAAAGTTTCAGCAATCGCACCGGCGAACTTGTGGCAAAATGCTTGAACGAATTTACAAGCGGGCAATTTTGGCGGCGGCGTGCGCGATAATTTTTTTGTGTCCGGCGCGGGCGGACGCGCATCTGGTGACGACGGGGCTCGGCCCGGTTTATGACGGCATCGGACATTTTTTCCTGTCGCCGGGCGATGCGTTGTCCGCGCTCGCGCTGGCGCTGCTGGCGGGATTGCGCGGGACGGCGGCGGGACGGCGGGCGTTGTTTATTTTGCCGGTGGCGTGGTTCGCGGGCGGATTGTTCGGATTGGCGGCAACAGGCTGGGCATCGCCGCCAGAGGAAATTGTCGGAGCACTTTCGTTACTTCTGCTGGGCATTTTTATCGCAACGGACATCGCGCTGCCAGAAGTAGTCGTGGCCGTTTTGGCGGCGCTGATCGGCGGGACGTTCGGGTTTTTCAACGGGCTTGGAATGCGCGAAGCCGGTGCGGGAATTGGCGTGTTACAATTGCTCGGTGTCGCGGTCACATTGTTCGCGCTTGTCGCGCTGGCGTCAGCGCTGGCAGTGACGGCGAAACCAATGTGGGCGCGGACAGTCGTGCGGGTGGTGGGAAGCTGGATTGGCTCAAGCGGATTGTTGTGGACAGGCTGGGTGCTGCACAGTCTCAAATGAAATTTTTCCGAACTAAATTGGTTTTTTCCTGGCTCGCAGCATTCTGGCTGCTCGGCGAGGCAATGGCTTGGGCGCATGATCCTTACCAAGCTTATACGGACGTGACGTTGCGTTCAAATCAGATGGAGTTGAATTTCAGCATCGGACGTTTTACGACGGCGCGATTGCTGCTCGACAATCCTGCTGCGTCGTTGCCACCACCGCCGATGCTGGACGAAGAAAGTTTCAACCGCTTTTTGCCGAAATTGAAACAGGTCGGCAAAAAGATTTTCGAGATTACGGCGTGCGGAACCAATCTAGCGCCCCGGGCGGTGGATGTGCAACTCAACGAAGAAGGTGACGCAGTGGTGTTTACCATCATTTATCCGCGTCCGGCGACAGGTCCGCTAAGGTTCGCGGCGGCCTACATCAAGCTACTTCCCGACGACGGCTACGCAACGACTCTCTCAGTTTTCGACAAGGCGCATCAACTGCTTGCTTTCGCCGACACATTGAACATGGAAAACATGACTTTCGATTTTAAATCCTTGCCGATTACAAAACCAAGTGCTCAAATCGTGCCATCTTCAATGCCACATACCAAGGCTTCCAAAGCCATATATCCCATCCAAGTCTGGATTAGATGGCAATCATTTGTTACATGCCTTTACCAAGGATCAAGGCTTGTAAACCGCTGTGAATTTGTTTGTCAGAACCAAGAATGGCGACCCTATCGGGAATCGAACCCGAGCTACCGCCGTGAAAGGGCAGTGTCCTAACCGCTAGACCATAGGGTCGTCAAAGAGCGCGCTAATATAATCATCTTTTAATTACTGTCACGCAAATTTCCTCAAGTTTCAATGCTGAGATTGCAGTTCAATTGACGCATTGCATCGACCACGCATTAAATTCACGTTTGCCTCGACCCGCATTTTGAAATACTCTGGTAGCCGGTTTCGCATGAAAATTTTCATTGATGGCAAATATCTCGACGAGCGCGACGCAAAAATCTCCGTGTTCGACCACGGGCTGCTTTACGGCGACGGCATTTTTGAAGGCATCCGTGCCTACAATGGCCGCGTGTTCAAATTGAAGCAGCACATTGACCGGCTGTTTTATTCCGCCAAGGCCATCCTGCTGGAGATTCCGATGAGCCATGCGGAATTGATGAAGGCCACCGTCGCCACCATCCGCGCGAACAAATTGCGCGACTGTTACGTCCGCCTCATCGTCACGCGTGGCATCGGCACGCTCGGCTTGAATCCGCGCAGTTGCAAAAAACCGTCCGTCATCATTATCGCCGGAAAAATTCAGGTTTATCCGCCGGAGCTTTACGCTCGCGGCATGGACATCGTGACCGTGCCGACCGTGCGCAACCTGCACAGCGCGCTCAACCCGGCCATCAAGTCGCTGAATTATCTCAACAACATTCTCGCGAAGATTGAGGCGAACAACGCGGGCGTCGAGGAAGCGGTGATGTTGAATGGCGAAGGTTTTGTGGCCGAATGCACGGCGGACAATCTGTTCATCGTGAAGAACGGCGAACTGTTCACGCCACCGCTTTCGGCGGGCGCGCTTTACGGCATCACGCGGCAAACGGTGATCGAACTGGCGCAGGAAGCCGGACTGAAAGTTTCCGAGCCGAATTTGACGCGCTACGATTTGTTCAACGCGGACGAATGTTTTCTGACCGGCACTGGCGCGGAAATCATGCCGGTGATAAAAATTGACGGTCGCGTCATCGGCAGCGGCAAGCCGGGCGTGCTCACGCGCAAGCTTGTGGAGGATTATCACGCCTTGACTAAATCGTCCGGCGAGCCGATATAAAACTATGCAGTGTTCCATTTGCAAAGAGAAACCGGCCACCGTGCATCTGACCCAGATTGTGGGCGAGAAGATGCAGAAGCTGGATTTGTGCGAGGATTGCGCCAAGACCAAGGGTGTCAATGACCCGTCGGGCTTCGCACTGGCGGACATCATGCTCGGCCTCGGCGCGGCGCAGGAAGTCGAGCAGGCCGTCGGCACAGATTTGAAATGCCCGCGCTGCGGTTTTTCGCAGGCGGATTTCAAGAAGTCCGGCCGGCTCGGCTGCCCGGAATGTTACAAGACGTTCGCGGAAGGTTTGGGCGGCCTGCTCAAGACGATGCACAAAGGCACGCGGCACACCGGCAAGTCGCCGGAAGCGTTGCGCGTCTCGCGGGAAAATTCCGACCGGCTCAAGACGTTGCAGAAAAAATTGAACAAGGCGATTGAATCGGAAAATTTCGAGGAAGCGGCGTTGTTGCGCGATGAATTGAAAAAAATCAACGAACGTCCGGCAACGCCGGCAAATTTGCCGCAATGAAAGACCTGCACGAATTTCTGATTTCTCCCGCCGAGACGGCGCGGCGACACGGGCCGCAGGATCGCATCGTCATGTCGAGTCGCGTGCGGCTGGCGCGCAATCTGAAGGACGCGGCGTTTCCAGGTTGGTCGAAAAAACCGGAGCGTGTGAAAATTTTGGAATCCATCCGTCCCGCCGTCGAAAGTTTGCCGGAGATGAAGGATGCTTTTTCCGAGGCGATGGACAATCTCGGCGCGCTGGACAAACAGATTCTAGTCGAGCGCCATCTCATCAGCCGCGAACACGCCGCAAAAAGTTCCGGCAGCGGTTTGGTTTTGAACCGCGAGGAAACCTTTTGCGTGATGATCAACGAGGAAGATCATTTGCGGATGCAGGCGTTGCGTCCGGGTTTGCAATTGAAACAGGCGTGGAACGCGATTGACCATCTGGATTCCGAGCTGGAGAAGAAACTGGATTACGCCTTTGATGGCGACCTCGGTTATCTGACCGCGTGCCCGACGAATCTCGGCACTGGCATCCGCGTCAGCGCGATGTTGCATCTGCCCGGGCTCGTTCTCGGCGAGCAGATCAATCCAATCATCCAATCCGTCAACAAGCTCGGCCTCGCGGTGCGCGGACTTTACGGCGAAGGCACGGAGGCGCTTGGAAATGTTTTTCAGGTCTCAAACCAGATGACGCTCGGCGAAAACGAACCGGCCATCGTCGAACGGCTGGAAAAAGTTTTGTCGCAGATCATCGAGCACGAGGAGAACGCGCGGCAGACGTTGCTGGAAAAAAAGACGAAGGTGGTCTTCAACCACATCGGACGCGCCTACGGAATTTTGGCGAACGCACACAGCATTTCGTCGAAGGAGACGATGAACCTGCTCTCGCTGATGCGGCTGGGCGTGGACATGGGATTGTTTCCGGGCGCAGAACGGTCGCTGGTGGACGAATTATTTTTGGTGACGCAGCCGGCGCATTTGCAGAAAAAGCTTTCTGACAAGCTGTCCGCCGAAGAACGCGATTTGATCCGTGCCGACATGGTGCGCGAACGGTTGAAGAACGTTAGCCGGCCAGTCGTAAAACCGCAACCGAACACGACCAATTAAAATTTCGCAGTAGCAGTAACCCTCCCACTGCGCAAAATTTTATTTCTTTTGCTCTTTCTGAAATTTTTCAAACTGCATTGGACAAATCGCCCGGGTCGTAGCATTATAGTTGACAGGTATGAGTGACGAATCAATGAGTAATTTCACACCACGTGCGCAGCAGGTGCTGGCGCTCGCGCGCAAGGAAGCCGACCGCTTCAACCATAATTATCTCGGCACGGAGCATATTTTGCTCGGCCTCATCAAACTTGGCCAGGGCGTCGCAGTCAACGTCCTTCAGAAAATGGGACTTGATCTCGAAACTGTCCGTATGGAAGTCGAGAAGCAGACTGGCACCGGCCCGGATCAGAAGATGATCGGCAACATTCCATACACGCCACGTGTGAAAAAAGTTCTCGCGCTCGCGTCGAAGGAAGCTAAAAATTTAAATCACACTTACGTCGGCACGGAACATATTTTACTCGGGCTTTTACGCGAAGGTGACGGCATCGCCGCAAAGGTTTTGCGGAATCTCGATGTGGACATTGAGCAGACACGACAGGAGATTTTGAAGGAGCTGGATCCGAATTTTGCCGCCGAGGAACCTTCGGTTCCCCCTTCCGGAGAAAAAACGCCGGAGAAGAAAGGTGAGGTAAAAACACCTGCGCTCAAGGCGTTTGGTCGCGACCTGACGGAAATTGCACGAAAGGGTGAAATGGATCCCGTCATCGGGCGAAAAAATGAAATTGAGCGCGTTATTCAAATTCTCTGCCGCCGGACGAAAAATAATCCGGTTTTGCTCGGTGAAGCAGGTGTTGGCAAAACGGCCATCGTTGAAGGTCTGGCGCAGGAAATTGCGAAGGGTAATGTGCCAGAAATTTTGTTGAGCAAGCGCGTCATCACGCTCGACCTGGCCCTGATGGTTGCCGGGACAAAATATCGCGGACAATTCGAAGAGCGCATCAAGGCGGTGATGGACGAAATCCGCCGCGCAAAAAACGTCATTCTGTTCATTGATGAATTGCATACGATCGTCGGCGCTGGTTCGGCGGAAGGAACGATGGACGCGAGCAACATCATCAAGCCCGCACTCTCACGCGGCGAAATGCAGTGCGTCGGCGCGACGACTTTGAACGAGTATCGCAAATATATAGAAAAAGACGCCGCACTCGAACGCCGTTTTCAATCCGTCAAGGTAGAAGCCCCGTCGGTTGAGGACGCGATTGAAATTTTGAAAGGACTTCGCCACAAATATGAGGAACATCACAAGGCCGAGTTCACGGACGAAGCGGTAGTTGCTTCCGTGAAGCTTTCCGACCGTTACATCACCGACCGCTTTTTGCCTGACAAGGCGATTGACGTTCTGGACGAGGCTGGTTCACGCGCGCGCATCAGCACCATGACGCGCCCGCCCGAATCGAAAACCGTCGAGGCTGAAATTGAGGAGATCAAAGGCAAAAAGGAGCGCGCAATAAAAAATCAGGATTTTGAGGGTGCGGCGCAAATGCGCGACAAGGAAAAGCAGGCGAAGGAAAAACTTGAAAATCTTTTAAAAGAATGGCGCACTCATCGCGAGGAAAAACGCATCGTCGTCGGCGAGGAGGATATCTTGCACGTCGTTGCAAAATGGACTGGCGTGCCGCTCAAGCGCATGGGCCAGGATGAAATGGCACGGTTGCTCACTGTCGAAAATGAAATGGAAAAAATCGTCGTCGGCCAACGTGAAGCCGTTTCCGCGATTTGCAAGGCACTGCGCCGTTCGCGCGCTGACTTGAAGGATCCAAAGCGGCCGATAGGAACTTTTCTTTTGCTTGGTCCCACCGGTGTTGGAAAAACTTTGCTCGCAAAAACCATGGCCGAGCAGATGTTCGGAGATGCAAAATCGCTCATTCATCTGGACATGAGCGAATACATGGAGAAGTTCAACGTTTCACGCCTTATCGGCTCGCCGCCGGGCTATGTCGGCTATGAAGAAGGCGGACAACTCACTGAAAAAGTACGGCGCAATCCATATTCCGTCGTGTTGTTTGACGAAATTGAAAAGGCTCATCCGGACACTTGGAACATTTTGCTGCAGATCCTTGAAGAAGGAAAGCTGACTGACAATGTCGGTCGCGTCGTGAATTTCCGCAACACGATCATTTTGATGACCTCGAACGTCGGCTCGGACGTGATCAAACGCCAGTCCACGCTAGGCTTCTCGCCCATCACCGACCAGGGCACCTATGAAAAGATGCGTGAACGGACTTTGGAAGAGGCCAAAAAGACGTTCCGTCCGGAATTTCTGAACCGGCTGGATGATGTAATTGTCTTCCGTCCGTTCACAAAGCCGGACTTGATACACATTCTCGATTTGGAAGTTGAAAAAGTTCTGGCGCGGCTTCGGCACAAGAGCCTGCATCTTGCACTGGACGAAAAGGCAAAGGAGTTTCTGGTTGAGAAGGGCTACGATCCCGAATTGGGTGCGCGCCCGATGCGTCGCGCAGTCGAGCGTTTTCTCGAAGACCCGCTTGCCGAGGAAATTCTCAAAGGCAGCCTGCACGAAGTCGAACCCATTCAGGTCACGCGTGACGGCGACAAACTGGTTTTCAACCAGAAAGCCGCTGCGACGGGCGCGGTGGCGAGTTAAAATAATTCTCCGCAAGCCTGGCGCAATAACTTGTCGCCCAGTTATTTTCCATTAAGATGGAAGAAATGCGAAGATTTATTTTCTGTTTTTGTGTGGCTGCCGCCGTCTCCTCATTCGGCGCGGAAATTAAATTCAATTTCGACGATTTCACGCCGGGCTTGTCGCCGACGAATTTTCACAATGCACTGGCAGGCGGCGGAAAACCCGGCGAATGGCAGGTCGTCATGGACGACGTGCCATCAGCGTTCACCCCGTGGTCGGGACAGACGCCAATCTTCAACCGCCACGCCGTCCTCGCGCAGACAAGCGACGACCCGACGGACGAGCGCTTTCCGATGTTGATTTACGACGGAGA
>PKZR01000431.1 GCA_003133815.1 Limisphaerales bacterium
GCCGCGGCAAGCCGACCAACCATAAAGTTTTCGGCGAAGGCATCGCCGTGCTCGCGGGCGACGCGCTGCTGACGCAAGCGTTCGAGATCGCCGCGCAGTGCAAAAAATTCCCGCGCTATCCGCACGATAAAATTATTTTGGAAATCGCCAAGGCCTCCGGCTCGCTGCAACTCGTCGGCGGACAAGTGGCGGATTTGGAGGGCGAAAATAAAAAACTTTCCATCGCCGAATTGAAATTCATCCACGAGCGCAAGACCTCCGCGCTGCTGTGCTGTTCCGTGCGGCTCGGCGGCATGAGCGCCAACTGCACGCCCGCGCAGCTCGCCGCCCTCACCGACTTCGGCTACCATGTGGGCCTGGCGTTCCAGGTGATTGACGACATCCTGGACGTGACGCAGACCAGCGAGCAGCTCGGCAAGACGGCGGGCAAGGACGTGGCCGTGCAAAAGGCGACCTATCCGGCCATCGTGGGTCTGGAGAAATCGCGGAAGATTGCGGCGCAACTGACGGCCAAGGCGTTTGCCGCGCTGGACATTTTCAAGGGCAAAGCGATTGCGCTTGAAGCGCTGGCGGAATTTCTTTTGAAAAGGGAGAAATGAAATTGTTACTGAAAAATCATACCGAATAAAATGACGACCGGATCAATTTTTTTGCTGGTTGCATTTGCCGCTTCTGGTGGCGTATTTGTCCTTGTTGGACTTTTGATGGAACGGTTTTCAGAAAAGGATTGGCACAAAAATTTGTCTGATTTTAGGCGGTGTAAATCCATAAACATTTTTGGCGAATGGATTGTCATATTTGGAATTATGGTTGAAATTGGAGTCGGAATTTTTTCTGCCATAGATGCTTGGCAAACGAGGAAAATGGCGATTGAAAACGATCCTCTAAACAAACTGTTTTTCAGCGCTTCCGCTCGTGCCGATATTAAAGTCAGGATAAACCAGCACGAGCCATTAAACCAAGCTGTCCACCTCGACGCATTAAGCGAACCGCGCCCGCTTAAAGATTGGCAGGTTTTGCAAGCGCATTTGGAGTTAGAAACACTTAACACAAACCTATTGTTAAAAAATGTTCCAATGTCCGCCTTTGTTCACGATATTCAGCCCTATGTAGGTGCGAGTATGTCTGTGAATTCTTTCCCAACTAATTCTGTCGTAACATCCCGTGAATCTGTTTATGGATATAAATTGCAATTCTCATTTACTGACATTGCTTACCAGAGAGAGTCTTTTGAAAAATATTATGACCGGAATAAATGGCCAACTGGAAGGCAAGTTTTGAATGAATTCAATGTCTTCAGAATCACACAAAACTTTCTTCCGGTTGATACTGAAGTTGTTGGCGGCTTCGTTGAGATTGAAATAAATGGAGTTGAGACGAATTTTGAGATTTTTCCTCAACGAATGAAAGCAGGATTGAACGAAGGTGAATCTTTCATAATGGAAACAAATTCCGAGCCTAGAGGCGAAATCTTGAAAATTATACGTCCATGAATCAATTTCATGTCAACGCGCCGTCTCATTTCGTCCACTCGCCGGTTTGCAGCTACGGCTTGAGTTTTTCCTTGAGCGTTTCGCATCCGCCCTTTCGGAGCGCCGTCGGCGCGGCATCATTGTAGCCCGCCGTTCACAAAATGAAAAAGCTCCGTAGGAGCGACATATTCGATCCTTGCGGACGGCCACCATGTCGCTCCTGACGGAGCTTGGAAAATTTTATCGGACTATTTTCTACAAACATGCCGCACCTACGGTGCTAAATTTATTCACTCCACTCGCCGGATTGCAGATACGGCTTGAGTTTAGGCGTTTCGTGTCCGGGAATCCCAACGGGATTCCAGCTTTCAGCCCAGGGTCGGCGGACCGAGCCGGCAATTGTCTGACGAGCCGACTCGCGAGCATGCTCGCCCCACCATATTTTAGTAAGATGCAGCTCCCTTGAATTCGCAGTTATTACGGATGGAAACCGTCACTAAATGAATGGAAAATCATAAATCCGAAGAAAAGCATGAATCCGATGAAAAAGCTTATGCCAACCAGAATAATACATGAAAGCAAGAGCACCGCGCACGTTCGTGCCGCCCCGGTGATTTTCGGATGCCAGCAACTGCGATACAGATAGAGAAAAGTTGCTGATGATTCCATAGAGCAGAAATTCAATCCAAAGAATTCCCAGCCGTTCCGCAGCGCGTTCTGAGAGGCAATAGATGATTATCAGGGAAATGAAACAGACAGTGGACGCCCCAATAACTGCTTGTTCAGCAGCAGGCTGGATCTCAGGTATTTGATTGTTGTCGTCCATAATACTCAAACAATTTAAAAATTGAGACGGCGTAAGGATTTATTCCATATCAAAGATATAGACACCGACACCCCTAGTTTTTGTATAAGGATTCGCGTCGCAATTCTATTGAACCGAGTCATCCAGCGCTCTGGCCATATTGTCTCCTGCCACTTTCTATCAGCAGTCGTTGACAGCATCACAAACAAAAACCACATAAACGCCTGTCCAGTTTAAACTTGGTCACACCACCTGGCCACACCGATTTCCAACTGGACACGAATATTGACGAATCAATTTGATTCGGGCGGTGGTTTCAATTTCACTAACACTATGAATAGCAATTCGCCATCTGGTTTTTATTTGCTGCAAATCCCATGAGCCTTGTGAATGGTTTGAAAATTCAAAACTATCTGATTACGTTGGCCCTGTCGTTGTGTCTGGCAGGTAAACTTAAAGCGGATGAAATGCCCGCGCCGCTGACACCCCCGCCCCCGCCAACGCCGCGCATTAATGGCCCGGATGTCTTCGGTTTGCGACCCGGTTCGGCATTACTCTACACTATTCCCGCTACCGGCGATCGGCCAATGGAATTCAGCGCCGACCATCTGCCGGCGGGATTGAAGCTGGACGCCAGCAGCGGGCGCATGACCGGCGAACTGGATGATAAAGGAATTTATCCCATCACGTTGCAGGCCAGCAATGCGTTGGGCGCGGTGGAGAAAAAATTCCGCATCATCGTGAGCGACCAGATCGCGCTGACGCCGCCGATGGGCTGGAACAGCTGGAACTGCTGGGCGGAATCCGTGGATCAGGAAAAAGTTTTGCGTTCGGCGCGCGCCCTCGTTGCCTCCGGACTCATCAATCACGGCTGGACTTATGTCAACATCGATGATTCCTGGCAGGGACAGCGCGGAGGTGTGTTCAATGCGATTCAGCCGAATGAAAAATTTCCGGACATGAAGTCGATGTGCAACCAGATTCACGAGTTGGGGCTCAAGGCAGGCATCTATTCTACCCCGTGGATCACATCGTATGCAAAATATGCAGGCGGTTCGAGCGATGATAGCTCCGGCGCATGGTCAAAAACCCAAGCCAGCACCAAGTTCTGGCATTTCGGGAAAAATTATTTTGCGGATAACGATGCCCAACAATTTGCCGATTGGGGAATTGATTATCTCAAATTCGACTGGAATCCGATTGATGTTTCGCACACGACGGCAATGTCCACAGCCTTGCGAAGAACCAAGCGCGACATCGTTTTCAGTTTGTCCAACACCGCACCGATTGATCATGCCGCCGACTGGGCGCGGCTGGCAAATTGCTGGCGCACCACGTCGGATATTTATGACGGCTGGGAAGAAAATCCTAGGGCAGGTTACAACTACGGCGTTTCAGAAATTGCTTTTTCACAAGACCAATGGGCGGGCTATGCGGGACCAGGACATTGGAACGACCCGGACATGCTGGTGGTTGGGCAAGTGGGCTGGGGAGCCAATTTGCACGCGACCCGCCTGACTCCAGATGAGCAATACTCCCACGTCAGCATGTGGTGCCTGCTTTCGGCCCCATTGTTGATCGGCTGTGATTTGGAGCAGCTTGATGCCTTCACACTCGGCCTGTTAAGCAACGATGAAGTGCTGGCGCTGGATCAGGACGCCTTGGGCAAACAGGCTGTTAGAGTGGCGACCATTGGCGCGGTGGATGTCTATTTGAAAGAACTTGAGGATGGTTCAAAAGCGCTGGGATTTTTCAACCGCGATGACGATGTCACAAATATTAATTTTAACAAACTAAATTACATCGGGTTGTCAGGTGCTTGGCACGTCCGCGATCTCTGGCGGCAATCGGATTTGCCCGATGCCAAAAACGCACTCAAGCTTACCATTGAACCGCACGGCGTGGTTTTGCTCAAGTTGAGCCGGGCTGCATCCAGCAAACCATAAGAAATATATCTTTTCTCTTCGCCACGCTTAATAGTAAGAAAAAACTCGAGGGCTTTCTGTGCCGCTCGGAAACTGATTAGGCAACCCCAAACGGAATGCCTTTTTTTCAAGGTCGAATCGTAACGGCGGCGGAAAATCTTTGCAGCCCGTCGGCAAACCGCTTTGTTTCGAAATCGGGAACGGACTGCGCGAGCTTGAACAACTGGTTGAGCGCGGATTGCACCGGCTCGTTGTTTTTCAACTCCGGCAACCCGGCGACAAGGCGGTCGAGCGCGAGCACCAGGCGTTCAGCGCGACGGGCATTTACCGGTTGCGGAACGGCTTCGCTGAAATCAGCGGAAGTATTTGCCAGCGCAGACAAAGTTGTTTGCGACAACTTTTCCGTCCACGAAATTTTTGCGGCGGCAATTGCCAGGTCATCGCCCCATTTTTGAACAAGCTGAAAACTTTCTTCGTTCGGCCTGAACGTGATGTCTGGCGGCGCAGGCAAAGT
>PKZR01000399.1 GCA_003133815.1 Limisphaerales bacterium
ACGAATAGCTCAAATCCGCTCCGCCCGGCTGCTGGGGGTCGTTGTACTCCTGGTTGCCCGCCGCCTTCGGGATGGCATGGACGTTGTGAATGCAGGGGTCCGAATTTTTGACCGTGATCTTCTGCCCGGTCTGCACCGCCAGAATCGTCGGCGTGTAGAGGCAGCCTTTCTGGTCGAGCACAGCGGGCGCGGCCGACGCGCCGGTGGATTTGCCGTCCATGCCCTGCAAATAGACGGTGACGTTGCCGAACTCGCCGTTGGGCCCGACGACATAATGATGCGTGGTGGGCGTGTTGGTGTGCATGGCCATGCAGTCAGGATTGTCCTCCATCTGCGTGAGCGGGATTTCCGCCGGCGGGGCGCCATTGAACGTGACGGTGCCGACAATGTCCGCCGCGCGTGCCACGGGCATCGCCGCCATCATCACCATCAAAACACAACCGGAAATCATCTTCATAGTTTGCATATGTTCATTACGGAATCTGATTTACTGGATTAGTAATTGTTACGCTCACCCGTTATTGCCAAATGTCTTACAATTATTGTCATTTCCTGCTGCGGCTGGCTTGTCCTGATCAAATCAGACGCTTTTACATTTTCAATGTTGAGAAAATACCCGTTGAAATTGTGCGATTACCATGGGGTGTTTACCCCATATGATTTATCGCATGAATCGGCCTTCGAGTGTCCGAAACTTGGGAAGTCTAAAAGCTATGCAGTGCGGGGAAACTCATCTAGCGCAGACTGATCTGCTCATACGCGATAAATATCCGCTCTGGTCGTCAGTCCCACTCGCCGGTTTGGAGATACGGCTTGAGCTTTTCCTTGAGCGTCTCGCGCCCGCGATGGATGAGCGACTTGGTTGCGGAAAGCGAGCAGTCCAGAACCTTCGCGATCTCCTCGTAGCTCAATTCGTCCTGACGGCAGAGCAGGATGGCGGTGCGCTGGTTTTCCGGCAGTTCGGCCAGCGCCTCATCAATTTTTTTTGCGAGTTCACCTTGCAACACATTTTCTGTGGGCAGTGAAACGGTTTTGTCCTCATATTGCCGCTGCGGCTGATCTTCGTTTTCGGCGTGCGTTTCTTCGAGCGACTCGGCGGGATGGCGCGAGCGGCGGCGGATTTCGTTCAGGCAAAGGTTCCGCGCGATGGTGAACAGCCACGTGGAAAATTTGGCGGTGCGTTCATAGCGGGCGCGGGATTTGAAGACCTGGAGGAAGACATTTTGCGCCAGGTCCTCCGCCTCGGCTTCGTCGCGCAGGGAACGATAGACGAAATTCATCACGGGCTGCTTGTATTTGTCCACCAATTCGGCAAAAGCCGCGCGGTCTCCGCGCTTGACGCGCAGCATCAACGCAGCATCGGGATCGGGTTGGACAGACATCGTTTGAAGAGTCTATTGAACGCCGGACGCGGAACAAGGTTTCGCTGTGATTTCGAAATCATCCTTCTTTTTCTTTTCTCATCCTCAACATCATGCCCGTTCTCGCCGTTTCCAATGGCTGCAATGAGGACGAAGGTGAGGATTATGAGGTTGAGGACGATGAGCAGCAGGAAATTTTTCAACACGGCTTGCTTTCAAAATGTTTTCTCCCCAACTTATGCGCGCCCGATGGACGATTTAATCCGAAAAATTCAGGAAGCTGCGGCGGAACGCCTGCTGCTGCCGCCGGTTGGCGACGTGGCGCAACAGCTCGCGCGCTACAAGACGTTTCTGAAAGTGGAAACGCAGCGGCTCAAGATGGAGCATCGCGCGGGTGCGGGCGGGCGCGAGATTTGCGCGGCTCGCGCGGAGATGCTCGATGCGCTGTTGCGCCATCTTTGGGAAGTGGCTAAAACTGGCCTTTCACCGCAGGCGCAAAAGGAGTTTCCGCCGCTCGCGCTCGTGGCCATCGGCGGCTACGGCCGCGCGGAACTCAACCCCCACAGTGACATTGACTTCATGTTTCTGCACGACGGCCAGATCGCGGCAAACAAGCCGCTGCCGTATCTCTCCAAATTGATTGACGGCGTTTTGTATCCGCTCTGGGATGTCGGCCTGAAGGTGGGCCATGCGGTGCGTAGCATTGAGGACTGCGTGAAGGTCGCTAACACGGACATGCAGTCCAAGACATCGCTCATCGAAGCGCGCCTGATCATCGGCGACGCTGCATTGTTCGCAAAATTTCAAAAGGCGGTTGTCGCCAAATGCGTCATAGGATTCGAGAACGAATACATCGCCCTGCGTTTGGAAGACCAGGCGACGCGGCGGACAAAATACGGCAACTCGGCGTGCATGCAGGAGCCAAACATCAAGAACGGCTGCGGCGGCCTGCGTGATTTTCAAAACCTTTTGTGGATGACGTTCTTCAAATACCGCACACGGTCGCTGGCGGAATTGGAACAGCAGGAGTTTGTGAGCAAGGCGGAGCGAAAGCAGCTTGAGGATGCGTACAGTTTTCTGCTGCGCGTGAGGACGGAACTTCACTACGAGGTCATTCGCGCGCTCGACGTGCTCGGAAAGAACCTGCAGCCGGCCGTCGCGCTTGCGCTGGGTTACGGCGACCGCTCGCCGAGCGAGCGCATCGAGAAATTCATGCGCGACCTTTACACGCACACGCGGAATATATTTCTCATCACGCGCACGCTGGAGCAGCGCATGAAGCTCGTCACGCCGATGCCGGGGAGGCTTTCACTGCGAAGATACCTGCCGAAACGCCGCGAACCCGAGCCAGTGGACGGCTTCAAGTTCATCAACGGTGAAATCCATGCGGCGTCCAACCGCATTTTCCGCGACTCGCCGAGGCGGCTCATGCGCGTCTTTCTGCATGCGCAGCAGAGGCGTTTGCAATTGCATCCCGATCTCGCGCAATTGATACGCAACCAGATTTCGCTCGTTGACCGGGAATTTCTGAACGACGAGCACGTCCGTGAAACGTTTCTGACCATAGTGGAACGTCGCGGCGAGGTTGCACCGATCCTGCGGGCGATGCACGAGGTGAATCTGCTCGGCAAATACATTCCCGAGTTCGGCCGTCTGACCTGCCTGGTGCAGCATGAATTTTATCATCAATACGCCGCCGACGAGCACACGCTGGTGTGCATCGAGCAGCTCGATAAAATCTGGGAATCGAAGGAGCAGCCGTATAAAAACTACGCGCCGCTGTTTCAAAGCTTGGAGCGGCCCGGGCTGATTTATCTGGCGCTGCTGTTGCACGATGTCGGCAAATCCGCAAACCATAAGAAGGGGAAGCATCCCCAGGCCAGCGGGGAAATGGCGATGCGCGCGGCGAAGCGGCTCGACTTGGACGAATCTGCGTCAAACTCGCTTCGTCTCGTCATTGAAAATCATCTGCTCATGGCGAGCCTCTCGCAACGACGCGACCTCGACGACGCGGCGGTGATTAAAAATTTCACGCGGCAGATTCAGACGCCGGAAAATTTGAACCTGTTGACGTTGCTGACTTTCGCCGATTCGCAGGGCACGAGCGACAAATTGTGGAATGGTTTCAAGGACTCGCTGCTCTGGCAGTTATATTCGCGCGCAATGCCGCTGCTGGCGGGCGGCACGGAATTCCGCCGCGCCGGCCAGAAACAGCGCGAGTCGCTCATGCAGGAAGTCCGCGAACTCGCATCAAAACAAATCAGCAAGGAGGAGCTGGACGCGCATTTCGCGTCGCTGCCTGCACGATACTTTGAAATCCATACTGCGTCGGAAATCTTCGGTGATATCGAGCTGGCTCACCGGTTCATGCACCGTCTGATTCTTGAAAATAACCGCGCGCTGGCGCCCGTGACCGCTTGGCTGGACGAACCCAACCGCGGATACAACCTCGTCAAAATCTGCACATGGGACCGCGCCGGCTTGTTCAGCAAGATCGCCGGCTCGTTGAGCGCCGCCGGGTTGAACATTTTGAGCGCGCAAATTTTCACGCGAACGGACGGCATCGTGATTGACACAATCTTTGTCAATGACGCCCGCACCGGAAACCTCGCCGCGCGAGAGCAGCATGACAAGTTTGCCGCGCTGCTGGAAAAAATCCTGGTCGGCGAGCCGGTTGACCTGAATGCGCTCATCAAGAAGCAAATCCTTTCGCGGACGTTTTACAAGCCATACGCCGGCGAACAGATGCAGACGCAAATCAGTTTTGACAATGAAATCTCCGACAGCCGCACGCTTATTGAGGTCGAGACAGAGGACAGGCTTGGATTGCTTTACACGATTTCTCAGACGTTCGCGGAGCTGGCGGTGGACATTGCGGGCGCGCGCATTGTGACCGAGCGCGGTGCTGCGATTGACAGCTTCTACGTGCGAGAGCTAGACGGCAAAAAGATCGAATCGCAAGAGAGACGGTTATTGATTGAAAACAAGCTGCGCGAGGCCATCGGTCATCTGGATGCAACGGTTTGAATTTTGCAAACAGATTGCGTGCAAGGCGGGAGTCTGGTAAAAATAATTTTCATTCACGGGAATGATGTGCAGAAACGGCGGTGCCGAGAAGCGGGTGTGGTTCAATGGTAGAACGTGGGCTTCCCAAGCCTGAGACGAGGGTTCGATTCCCTTCACCCGCTCC
>PKZR01000071.1 GCA_003133815.1 Limisphaerales bacterium
ATTGCCCGAAAAATTTCTGAATCTCCTGCACCACTTCCACGAACCGGTCCACTTCGGCCTTGGTGTTGTAAAAATAAAAACTCGCGCGGGCGGTGGATTCCACGCCGAGCTTGTGCATGAGCGGTTGCGTGCAGTGATGGCCGCCGCGCAACGCCACGCCCGCCTGGTCCGCCAGCGTCACCACGTCGTGCGCGTGGACGTCCTTGAGCAGAAAACTCACCAAGCCGGCGCGGTTGGCGGAATTTAATTTCGGGCCGAACAGGCGGATATCTTTCAACGCGGAAAGTTTTTCGTAAGCATAGTTCGCCAGTTCCTGATCGTGCCGCCAGATGTTTTCGCGTCCGATGGCGTCGAGATAATCCATCGCGGCGTGCAAACCGATCGGGCCGGAAATGTCCGGCGTGCCGGCCTCGAACCGGTGCGGCGCGTGCTTGAATTCCGTCTTGTCGTAGCCGACGGTCAAAATCATTTCGCCGCCGCCCTGATACGGCGGCATGGCGTCGAGAATTTCCTGTCGTCCCCACAGCACGCCGATGCCGGTCGGCCCGCAAATCTTGTGGCCGGAGAACGCAAAAAAATCGCAGCCGATGGCCTGCACGTCCACGGGCAGATGCCCGGCGCTTTGCGCGCCGTCCACGAGCGTGACGATGCCAAGCTCTCGCGCGCGGGCGCAAAGTTCGGCCACCGGATTCAACGTGCCGAGCGAATTGGAAATGTGAACCATCGAGAAAATCTTCACCTGCTTCGTGAGCAGCGAATCAAGCTTGGACAAATCGAGCAAGCCTTCGTCGCCGGTGACGGGAAGATAAGAAATTTTTGCGCCGGTTTTTTGCGCGAGCAATTGCCACGGCACGAGGTTGCTGTGATGTTCCATCTCCGTGAGCAAAATCACGTCGCCGGGCTTGAGATTTTTTGTTCCCCACGAACTCGCGACGAGATTGATGCTTTCCGTCGTGCCGCGCACGAAGACGATTTCGTCGGCGGATTTCGCGTTGATGAATTTCGCGGCGCGGGCGCGCGCGGCTTCAAAGGCGTTCGTGGCGCGATTGCTCAATTCGTGGATGCCGCGATGGACATTGGCGTTGTCGTATTCGTAATAATGCACGAGCGCGTCAATCACCGCGCGCGGTTTCTGCGACGTGGCGGCGTTGTCGAAATAAACCAGCGGCTTGCCGTGGACCTGCTGGTTCAAGATCGGAAAATCTTTCCGCAGCGCAGACCAGTCTGGCGAAAGTGTTGTCATGTTTAAAAAATCATAATCATGCTCACCCTCTTCCTCATCCTCAATTTTGAATCGCGAGGATGAGCATGACGATGAGGAGGATTAAATTAGAGCAACCCCAATTGTAATTTCGCCGCCTCGGTCATCATGCCCTGGTTCCACGGCGGATCCCAGACGAGTTCGACGTTCGCCTCGTCAATCGGTTCGAGCGAGATGAGCTTGTTCTGCACGTCCTGCGCGAGCACCGGACCCATGCCGCAACCGGGCGCGGTCAAAGTCATTTTCACGTCGGCCTTGAAATTGTTCTCCCCAATCGGCGTGAGATGGCAGTCGTAAATCAGGCCGAGGTCAACGATGTTGACGGGAATCTCCGGGTCGTAACAGGTCTTGAGCGATTCCCAGACTTTCTTTTCCAGTTCTTCCTGCGTGAGCGGCCCGCTCGGCACGGCCGTGGCGGAGCCGGCGGATGCCGCGACAATTTCGATGCCCAGCGCGTCGGCGTCCTTCGACTCGATGCGGAACATGTTGCCATTGACGACAACGGTATAAGTACCGCCGAGCGATTGCGTGATGTGCGCGGTCTCGCCTTTTTGCAGCGTCACCTTCGTGCCGATGGGAACCACGGAGGCTTCGACATCGCGCGTTAAAATTTTTTGTTCGGAACTCATAATGGAAACAGTCTCGCCGTTGTTGCGGTTGAAATCAAATCAGGTCTGTTCGTTTTCCGTGCTGACCGGCTTGGCCTCGCCTTTGAGCGCACCGATCAAAGCGTGCCACGAAAGGATCGCGCACTTCACGCGCGCCGGATATTTGTGGACGCCCGCGAACACCGCGAGCTTGCCGACATCGCCATTCACTTCGCCGGTCGTAATCATGTCGCGCACCTGCTCAAAGGTTTTTTCCGCCTCGGCCTTGGTTTTGCCTTTGACGTTGTCCGTTAGCAACGACGCCGAAGCCTTCGAGATGCAACAGCCCGAACCGACGAAGCTCGCGTCCTTGATGACGTCGCCGTCCAGCGTAAGAAACAATTTCAGGTTGTCGCCGCACAACGGATTAAAACCCTGCGCCGAGCAGGAACACTGCGGCATCTCATGAAAATTGCGCGGGTCCTTGCAATGATCAAGAATGACTTGCTGATAAAGGTCGTTGATGTCGTCGAACATTTTTTACTTTCCGAGCAGATGCGGATTCGCCTCGAGCCGGTCCCACACGAGCTTGTCAATCACCTCGCGCGCCGGTTCGCACTTGATGCGCTCGATGATCTCGCCGGCGAAGGCGTGGATTAACATCTGCCGCGCCGTGTCCGAACCGATGCCGCGCGAACGCAGATAAAAAATGCTTTCGTCGTTCAACTGGCCGATGGTCGCGCCGTGCGTGCATTTCACATCGTCCGCGTAAATTTCCAGTTGCGGCTTCGTGTCCGCCGTCGCGTCGTCGGAGAGCAGAAGATTTTTGTTCGTCTGCTTCGCATCCGTTTTCTGCGCGATGGGATGGACGTAAATCCGCCCGTGAAAAACGCCCTTCGATTTGTCGTCGAGAATGCCGTTGAAATACTCGTGGCTCGCGCAATGCGGCTGCGCGTGCTCGACAATCATGTGATGGTCGGCGAGTTGTTCGTCCTTCGTCAGATAAAGCCCATTCAAAATACATTCGAGCCCTTCGCCCGCGAGTTTGGTGCGGATATTGGTGCGCGACAGTTTTGCGCCGAGCGCAAATGAGTGCACCGTCACATTGCTCGCGCGGCCAAATTCACCTGCAATCGTCGCAATGTGGTACGCATTCGTCGCTTCGTCCTGCAACTTGACATGCTCGACTCGCGCGTTGTCGCCCGCGAGAATTTCCGTGACCGCGTTCGTGAAATACGCCACGTTGCCCGTGCTGATGTAACTTTCCACGACAGTCAATTTGCTGTTCGCCTCCGCGACGACCAGGTTGCGCGGCAAAATCGTTTCGCCGGTTTGTTTCGCAGACGAAATGTAAATCAATTGCACCGGCTCGGCGACTTCGACGCCTTGCGGCACGAAGATAAACGCGCCGTCGGTAAAAAACGCCTGATTCAGGGCGGCAAACGTGTTGTTCGCCGTGTGCGCGTATTTGCCGAGATGTTTTTCAATGAGCGCCGAATCCTTGGCCAGCGCGGCCGCCAAGCTTTCGATGCGGGCACCACCGGAAACCGGCTTGATGCTGGAAAGCTTCGCGCAGAAAAATCCGTTCACGAACACGAGCCGATGGCCGGTCAGTTTAGCAAAAGCGGATTCATCAATTAGTTTGCTCTCAGCGCCATTGACCAAAGCTTCGCTGGCGAGCGTAAACGGCAAATTCGCGATGGGCGCGACGTTGGTGAAGCGCCAGTCCTCGTCGCTCAATTTGGGAAAACCGAGCTCAGCGAAACCGGCGATACCGGCTTTGCGCAGCGGCAGCAGCCACCTTGGCTGTAGCGCGACGGCTTCAAACTGCGAAAATTTACCGGCCAGCAGCTCCGTCCCGTTGTTTGCTTTTTGCGTCATGTTTAGAATCAGTCTAATTAAAAATTAGGAGAA
>PKZR01000326.1:0-511 GCA_003133815.1 Limisphaerales bacterium
TGGAAATGCAAATCAAGGCCATCGCCCTTGACCGCGAGTTTGACGATGAAACCAATCAATCCGGCTGGGCCATCACCGACGGCAGCGCTGGTCTGCGCGGCGAGGTCATCAAGTCCGACAACCTGGCCGACATCAAACTGTTTGCCGCCACGTTCCTGTCCGGCGCGGCNNGCGGGCGCGCAGGCGGTGCTGCAAACCTACGCGCAGCAAATTTTTGATTCGATTCAAAAGAATGGTTTTTACGTCCGCGTGCCGAGCGGAAAACAATTTTATCTCTACGTTCTGCAAACCATTGACGCCGCCGACGCCTCGCTCGGCGGCACCGCCATTCCCGTCACCCAGGAAAACGACGAACAACCCCCAACCAAATCAAAACCATGAAAATGTTTTATCTCATTCCCTTGTTGTTTCTCACCGCGTGTTCCACTACGCCCAAGCTGGCGTTGCGACCGCAACAATCGCCGACGATGGACGACTCGGCCGTTCGTTATCCCGAAGTCCTCCACGCCTA
>PKZR01000326.1:566-5977 GCA_003133815.1 Limisphaerales bacterium
TCGCCACCACCGAAATCATGATGCAGGCCCGAACCCTGTCTGCGGCTTTGTCACAATTTCAAATCGCGTTGCAACAGACCAAAACTAATTTTCAAGAAACCGCGCGGTTGCGCGTCACCGTGAACGATATGAAACAGCGCCTCGACGCCCTTGAATCCGCGCCAGGGCAACTGCCGCCACCGCCAATTTCCACGACCAACGAACCGCCTGATCCGTTGAGTCCATGAAACACTTTGTCGGCGCATTGAAGCCGGCAATTCAAAACAACCAACAACCAAACTCATTATGAGCACAAAACCAAAAACATCGCCAAATGGCGCGAACGGCGCGAGTGCGCCGACTGAACCACCCACCTACCGGATCAATCCCGAGGTGGAGGCAAAAATAGATGCCCACATCAAAGAAAATCCAAAGTATTGGACTTTCATTCAAACGATGCCCCGCGAGCGGCTCGAACGCACCGCCGTCCTCAACGAAGTGCGCGAACTCGACCGCCAGCAGCGCATTCGTGAAGGCGTCCTGAAACAAATCAATCAGAATCCCGAATTGAAGCGGGCTTATGATCTGCTGGTGAAAAACGTCCCGGAGGAGGAGAAAGAAGGTGTCATCGCCCAAATTGGGCGGACCGCGCGGCGCGCGGTTGCCCGCGTGCAAGGCCAGCACCAACAACAGAAGCCGGAAGGTGTTGGCGTCTGAAGCCGCTCCCACCGCTGGCCATCGTCACAACCAGACACGGAAGCCTGTCCTCGCGATGGGCTTCCGTTTTTCCTTGAATTGCGCTAAATCATGCCACCCTTCGTTGCGGCTCTTCTATTGCTAAAAAACCGTTAAAAAACAGTTGAAAAGCTCATAATGAGTGTTTAATATGTCTTTGTGAAGCAAATGGATCAAAGCGCGCTCGATCAAGCGATGAGTCTTTTGGGCAATCTCATGGTTGCTCGAAAGCGTGATCCCATTCATTTGGTGGTCTGCGGCGGTTCGGCACTCATCGCCTTGAACTTGGTGACGCGCACGACCAAGGATGTCGATGTTCTGGCCACAATGACTGATGGCCAACTGAATTGCGCCCGACCGTTGCCGGACTGGTTGCGGGAAGATGCCAACGCGGTGCGGACAGAACTCAATCTTCCCGACAACTGGCTCAACGATGGGCCGGCGGACGAAAACCTTTTTCGCCTCGGCCTGCCCGCCGGTGTGGCCGGGCGGCTGGTTCAACGGGAATTTGGCCCGGCTCTCAAAGTCAGCTTCATAAGCCGATACGACCAGATTTACTTCAAGCTTTATGCCGCAGCGGATCAGGGCGGGCGTCATTTCACGGATTTGAAAAAACTCTCCCCCACGGCGGACGAACTGCTGGCGGCGGCGCGCTGGACTTTCACCCAGGACGTATCCGCAGGTTTCCGTCTGATCGTCGGCGAAGTTCTCCAGGCTCTTGGTTATGGAAACCTCATTGAACAACTTTAGAGAACGCTTTCGCGAACTCGCCCTGAATTTTTTGTGGCGCGAATGGTCCGCCTTGGGCGTGGCCGGAAACGCGCGCACGAGTGACCGGTGGATCATTGACCCGGAAGCGCTCCTGCTGGTCACCACCACTTTCGGCCGCTACGAACCCCGGCTCTTTGATGAAGTGCTCGACTGGCTGAACACCAACGGCCAGACCGTCAACCTGCAACGCCTGCAAAATCTCGCCCAGCACTTCGGCCAGCGTTCCGTGCTGAACGGGCTGGCGGCGCATCTCGCAAAACGAACGGCCAATTTCAAATGGCGCACGTTGCTGCGCGAATCCCAGCCCGCCACCACCACCGAACTGCTCTTCCCCGATCTGCCCGTGTTGGGTGAACCGGATGAACTGTTTGCCCGGCACGGCTGGCGGCGCGGCCCGGTAAAACTGCGCCAGTTAAGCCAGCCCCCCGATCCGCATCAGGCGGCGAATCTGCTCTTCAAGCTGCGCGCCCTGTTCGGGTTGCAAGCTCGCGCCGAAGTCATGGCCTATCTGCTCGCTTTCGAGTCCGGGCATCCGGGCGAGATGGCCGAGCGGCTGGCCTATTTTTCCCGCACCATCCAAACCACGCTCAATGATATGGAGCGCTCCGGCCATGTCCTGACCCGGCGCGATGGCCGAGAAAAACGCTTCTGGCTCCGGCGTGAGGATTGGCGCTTTCTCATCACCTGGCCGGCTGGCGGAAGTGATGTCGGGCCGGAATTTCCCCGCTGGGTGGATTGGGCACCGCGGTTCGCCGCGCTGGAGGCCGTCTGGCAATTCTTGAACCGCCCCGGCTTGAATGAGGCGACGGCGGCGGTGCAGGCCATCGAGCTGCGCGCCTGCCTCGATAAACTGTCTCCCACTTTCCTGCGGGAGCATATCCAGACGCCGCCCGGAGAAAACGGTGCGGCCTTCGTTACCTCGGTGTTGAACGATTTCTGCAAGCTGCTGCAATAATTTGATGAGCCGGTGGGCGTCCACCCACGACAAACTTGTGTCGGAAATGATTTACTTAATGCACGCACTTGTTTTCAGATGTGTTCATTATGTAATAATTGCTGCATGGCAAAGAACCATCAGGAAAAGGTGCTGAAGCTCACGCGCAAGCTGGGAGTGCTGCGCCCCCGTGACCTGAAAGCCAGCGGCGTTCCGCGAACTTATCTCAAACAACTGGTTGAGCGCGGCGATCTGCTGAAGACCGGACGGGGACTTTACATTCAAACCGGTGCCCCGATGACAGAAAATCACTCACTGGCGGAGGCGGCAAAACGGTCGCCGAAAGGAGTGATCTGCCTAGTGTCCGCCCTGCGTTTTCACGGTCTCACCACGGAGAATCCAGCCGAGGTCTGGATGGCGATTCCGCGCGGAACGCGACCACCAAAATCCTCCACCCCGGTGCTGCGCGTGGTGACGCTTTCAGGGGAAATGATGACCGAGGGAATCAAACGGCACGTCATCCAAGGCGTGTCCGTGTCGGTCTATTGTGTCGCAAAAACCGTGGCCGATTGTTTCCGTTTTCGCAACCGCATCGGCGTCAACATCGCGGTCGAGGCGCTGCGCGATGCGTGGCGGGGAAAGAAAGCCACCTCCGGGGAACTCTGGCATTACGCCAAGGNNTTGCCGCTTCAGTCCATGCCCGCCTGGTAAAAGTAAAACGCTGCAAAAGCACTGCGTTGACGATCTATGCGGGATTTCCCAGCCGACTATCAACCGACAATTTTGTGTTCGAGCAGAATANNCGCACAATCCGATTCCAAATCAAGGTTTCCCAACCGCCCATCCCAAAACACGCAAGCAGGCCGCAGCCGTAAACGGGGATGGACGGGGTGCGGAGAAAAAAGCCGATGGCAAATTCAGAATCTTCCGGGGTCTTTATGCTGTGAGATTCACGGTGTGCCCGGTAAGACTTCAATCGCGCATTCTTGTGCTGATAGAATTTCAAGTCGAATCTCTCAAAATTTGCCCCCACCGCTGGTGTAAGTTGCACATGGGAACGGGCACAAATGGAGAGATATTTCTGAAATTCAGCGAAAACTTGTTCCTCTAAATGGGTCGAACTTTCATTCACACGCTTTTTGTCGCCATGATTCTGGTCATCGAGTGGCGGCCTGGTGGTCAGAACAATCAAATCATCCGGTTTGATGAAACTGAAATGTTCGTGGCCCAACTTCTTGTCTTTCTTGGGATCAAAGGGTGAATTGAAGAGGATGGTCCCGTATTCGTATCCAAGTTTTCCCAAAGGCGCGGTGATTTCAGAAAAAGCCCCTCCGTCGCGGATTTTCGATGGCTTTGCAATGTCGCCAGGGCGAACCGGCGTCGAATACGCAAAGCGATGAAACAGTTTGGATGTTTTCACATGTGTTACGGGAAAGTTACACCATGCGAAGGAAAATTAAAAGGGAACTAAATTCAGAATCAGTAGAAAATTCAATTTTGAATCAAAGTTAATTTTTTTGGGAATTTACATTCACTTTGAAAAGTCGGGGTTCCTTTTTTTATTTATTCTCGCGGCACAATCCATGAACGGCCATCTCATACACCTGTTGGCGGCGATTTCAGGCCGTCTCAAGCTCTGCTTCTCGGCACCCGCTTTGGATTGGCGGATGACCGACACCAATTGGACGGGAATCATTCCTCAAGCTGGAAGAACACCCCGCCAACTTTTTGATCGCCAGGATTTCAATTTGAACTCGTGTATGAGCTACACAACCACGGCAATAAAAAATCGTATGAAGGACACAAAACATTATGCGAAACGATTCAAATCTCTTCAACAGGCAGGTTGCTCCATTGCGTCCCGGCAAAAAATGTTCGCCGGGCACGCCCTTGGAAAAACAAAACGATTCAAATCTCGTCGGCAAAGCGAAAGCCAAGCCGCGTTCCAAACCAGAGCGGTCACCGGAATCGGTCGAGGCAAAACCAGTTTATTCAAATCTCATTGGCAGGAAGATTGCGAAATTACGTTACACCCGGGGCTGGACGCAGGACACGCTCGTGGCAAAACTTCAGGTGCTCCAGTGCAACATCACACGGCACATTCTCGCGAACATCGAAACCAAACGCTCCGTGGCCACATCGGTTCACTGCTTTTTTCTGGCCAAGGTTTTTGGTGTCAGCATCGACGAGCTTTTCCGGCCATGAGCCAAAAGGCGAAATCTTTTTCGCAAAATCATCATGGCCTTCCGGCGCAACCAAGTAGATTTAGACCAGCAGTTGGACCTTTTCTCAACGCGTAGGCCGACCCATGACAACACTGACACAATACGGCCGGATGGCCGAGAAACACTGGCGCGAACACCGTCCGAAAATGGTGCGCGAACTGGAACGGAAGGGGCTGCTGCACCGGATGCTCCTGGAGGCCGAGGAAAAGACGAAGGACGAAATGGTCACGCTGCGCATGGAATTGATGAAGCAGGGAAAAACGGCGCAGCAGGCGCAGACGCAGGCGTGGGAAATGGTGCGGGAGAAATACATCCTGCTCCCGCCCGAAGAATAGCCAGACGCCATCAGGAAGAACCGCCGAAGAATTTCAACAGCTACCGCATCACCGAGGCTGACCGCCTGGGCGACGGCGGGCCAAAATTAAAGTTCCAAAAAAACATCGCCGCAATTGAAACGTTGCGGCAACTCGATGCCGAGGAACGACCGGCGACCCCGGAGGAAAAAGCCACGCTTGTAAAATACGTCGGCTGGGGCGCAATGCCCCAGGTGTTCGACGTGGACAACACCGACTGGCGCAAGGAGCAGTTCCGGCTCTCGGAAATTCTTTCGGACGATGAACATCGTTCAGCTAGGGCAACCACGCTCAACGCCCATTACACCGCGCCGACCGTCATCGGCGCGATGTATCGTGCCGCCGGGCGGTTCGGCTTCAAAGGCGGGCGCGTGCTTGAACCCGCCTGCGGCATCGGCCACTTCGTTGGCCTCA
>PKZR01000041.1:0-702 GCA_003133815.1 Limisphaerales bacterium
GGCCAATTATTCAGTCAGTTTTACGCTTGGCATGTGCCCCATCGTCCGGTTATTGCGCGCCGGATCGCTCCGGTTGCAAATCGGCTGCAAGTTGTGAGTTGTGGGTTATGAGTGATGAGTTGAAGCCGGAAACACAAAGCGCTTTCCCTGGTTAAAACTCACAACCCATGACTGATCACTCATAACTATTTTTCAGGTGCACATCAGCGACACCNNACTGCACATGATACGCCTTGGCTCCGGCCACCGCCTGGAGATAAACGCCCAGTTGCGTGGTCACGGAATTGTCCAGGCCCGTGATCAACGGCGCGATGAGCGTGATCGAGCTGCGCGAATGATCCACCACGTCATAGCCCGAGAGCAGCACCTGCGCCGCCGTGAGATTGAGTGATTGGATATACGCCGCGATCAGGCGCAACGCCACGAGCAGGTCGTTATGGGCTTCCGCCTGCGCTTCGGTTTCCGGCGGGCCGCCCTTTGCCGCCGCCGTCATGCTATCCTGATAGGCTTTTTCCAGCGCCGCGAGGGCGGTGAGGTTTACCGGGAGGTCCGGGAACAGGGTCGCGTATTTGCCCAGGCACACTATCACCAGGAGTGCGAAGCTGCTGAATTCATCTTTCTTGAGTCTCGCAAATTTGAGACTCACTTGCACCGGCTGTCGTTTCATACCGTTTGAAGGTTCCCTGAAAGAATCCGATTTGC
>PKZR01000041.1:793-4268 GCA_003133815.1 Limisphaerales bacterium
GGAGAGCCTTAACAACGTTGCGGAGGAACAAAACATTTTTGTTTTGAAGCAAAACAACGTTGCAAAGTGACAAAACACCTTTGTGATGACACAAAACATTCTTGCGATGGAACAAAAAAAGGTTGCGATGAAGCAAAACACTTTTGTTTTAATGTAAAACACCGTTGCGTTGGAACAAATCAGCGTTGCATAAAATGTGGGATTTTGGATTCGGGTTGAAAAAGTGGCAGTCCCGCATGCAGGATGAGTTCGGCTCCGACGCCACCCTCTCCGCCTCGAACGAATTCCTTCGCTCGCGGGAGCGGGAGATGCCCTTCGCTCATCGGATGGGAGAAGGTGGCGAAGCCGGATGAGGGCATGAGCTAGGACAGGTGAGGGTCGTCTGGGGGAAAACAATTCAATGGGGTGAGGAGGTGAGGTGTCGAATCTATTCCGCCCATCTGCCAACTTCCAACTCCCAACTCCGATCTCCCAAATTGATTTTGACGCCGTCCCGTTTCCGGCGCACACTCGCCGCGTTTCAAACAACGGGATTTCACCATGAGCTACCTCGAACGCNNGCAAGAAGCCCTACGCCGTCATTGAGTGCAAGGCGGACGGCGTGACCGATGCCGAGTTCAACCAGGCCGTCGAGCAGGCGGGCGGCAACGGCACCGTAGCGCAGGCGTCCGCGCCTGCGGGTTGCGGCAGCGTCCCGCTGCCAGTTCACGGCCGGGCAACAACACGGGGCGGGACGCCCCTTGAACCCGCCGCCGGGACGGCTGCGCTACGTTCCAACGACATCCAGCCCGTCAGCAAGGAGGCGCTCATCGGCGCGATCAAGAAATGCCATCAGACGCTTTGGGCGGGCGGCAAGCTCTCGCCGCCGGCGGCCTTCGGCGAAATCAGCAATATCAACCAACTTCAATCGCTGCTGTATGCGGCATAGCGACGAGATAAACCCAATATGAGTGAATCAATCACACTCCGCTCACATCTTACAGGCGCACTGAATGACCTCGTCGAGTCGGCGAATCTAGGCACCCTGGGGAAGTGTTCCGTCATCTGCGAATTGGTTTCACTATTCGTGGACTATCAAGAAGAAGGCGCTTCACTGTTTTTGGATGCGTTCTTGACCGACAACTTGGAGAATCTTACCGCCATGATTCCGGATAGTGGGCATTTGAAACTTGGCGAGGTAAAATGTGATGAAGCGGGAATTCGCAAGGCGGTCAAGAAGGCCGCACCTCTTGTTCGTGGTTGCTGGAAAATGTATTTCGCCCCTCGCTCCACTAATTTGGAGTTCGGTTTGTTCCGCGATTCGGCTCACCCACTGAATGTTCCGATAGACTTGGCTCTTCAAACGGGAGGGGCTGGGACAGCGAAATTTATACGGGTGACACGACTAGCGCAGGATTCTGTGAGGGTTTCAACAAACGGTGGCAAACAGACTATTGTGCATTTCACGAATGAGCGTGACGGAGTCGCGGATGCTGGCGAGTGGGTATCTCTCGCGGAGGACGCCTTCACCGATGACATGGCCATTACGGACAAAACTGTCAGTGATTTAGTTGCTGCATCGCTGGCCAAAGACGTGAAGCGCATTTCAGCAGCCGTGCAAAAGCTAATTGCGATCTATTACGGTAAAGGAAAGCAACAGGGGGTCTGAGCGATGAAGAAATCCTCGCTACAACCTCCAGCTACCAAAGCCCAATCCCTTGGGGCGTTCCTGAAATCCGCTCGAGACATCATGCGAAAGGACAAGGGACTTAATGGCGACTTCGCTGCATAAGCTCATTTCCATTCTGAATATACTGAAACAAACATAAAAAGCTAAATTATGAAACGCGACAATGAAAGTATTCTAGTTTTAGTTGATCTTGTCGGATTTCGCGGCATTTCAACCGCCTTGGCACAACGTTGTGAACATCTGGGGTTTAATGTTGAAAACGCTCACGTGGCTCTTCGAGCACAACTAGAGCATGTGATAAATTTAGCAAAAGCAACTGCCACATTTGAAAGTTCATCGTGGGGAACTGATGGGTTCATCCTGCGATTCCTTAATCAAGATGAAGCTTTAGCGACAATTCGCATCGTTTTTGAAAGGTGCTTCTTAAACCTCACAAATGGAGTTTCACTTCTAAAGCCAGTAATTGCGATAACTGTTGGAGAGCTATCATTTACCAATCAACAACCCACACGCAATGCTGCGATGAGCTTGCATGAGGCGTGTGGTAAAAACCCTGTGCCATTTTCTTTGCTTGTATCTGAGAACATCACGCCCGGAAAAGCAATTGAGAGTAATTTTGCATTATCTTCCGAAAGCCCTGAATTTACGACAGAGTCTGGTGTTAAATACAAACGATTTCTATTGGCCACATCAGGCTTAACGCATCCAATTCCGTATTTGCATCTACACAGTCTTACAAATAATCTTGTTTTATTTGACACGCTTCTGGCAGAGGGTGAAAGCAAGGCGGTAGCTCTATTTGAGAATCTTCAGAGCGAAGCAAATGAAACAATTAGGACAATAGGTGGAGGTCCGTTAATTGGTAATCAGATGTTTGTTAGTTATACAAAGGCACAGATAGCAATACTAAAAGAAAAGTCAAAGATCGCACATTTCCAATTTCAGCGAATTGCTCTTTGTTATGAAGAAGAGCCACTTCGTTCTTATTGCTGGTTGCAGGTTAATTCTCGGTTATTAAAAATGTTTTCTCGTTTATACCAGTTTCGTGTTCTTTTTCTTTCTTCAAGGCTACCGAAACCACTGGCGTTTTATATTATTGACCAAAGATACATCACTCTAGGGCTAAGAAGCTACAATAGTAAGCACTCCACACAGACGATGGCTCGTTCAATGTGCTGGGAATCACCGGTGATTGCTTCTGCATTTGCTGACATGTTCAATGAATATTGGAGAAGTTCAGCCACGCAATTATTTTCCGCAGATCAATTAGAACAGCGAGCAAGACGCATAAAGGGGTTGACCAAAGAACAAAAGCAGGAAGCGTTAAGTGATATTGAAACGATTTTTCGTGAGGCGGTTTGATCATTATTGAGGAATAAGCAGTAGACTTTAGATGAATAAAATACACGAAGTCCACCGCACCGCCAAATCCATCGGCGCACTTCTGACATGCGGGTTTGGTTTGCCCCGGAAGACCTCAAAGGCGGCAAGAAACTTCACGAGCAGCTTTTTGAGGCCATCCAAATTCACGACCGGCTGCTGATTGTGCTTTCGGAGCACAGCATCCAAAGCGAATGGGTGATGACCGAAATCCGCAAAGCCCTCGAGACGGAGAAAAAGGAAAAACGCCGCAAGCTGTTTCCCATCCGGCTGTGCAATTTTGAAACCTTGCGCGACTGGACGTGTTTTGATGCTGACACCGGCAAGGATTTGGCAGTGGAAGTGCGCGAGTATTTCATCCCGGACTTTTCCAACTGGAAGTCTTTGCAGACGGCCACCATTGACGCCTTTGAATCCGCCTTCGCC
>PKZR01000139.1 GCA_003133815.1 Limisphaerales bacterium
GACCGAGATGGCAGTTTGCCGGTCTGGGTGCGGGCACCCAAGCGCGGGCATGAATTTTATTCCGGGTGCTCGCGGCCAAAACTTTATGATTGGGCGGGGAAGGGCTTTATTCGATCCGTCTCCATTCGGGAACCAGGAAAAATAAAAGGTGTCCGGCTTTTCCATCTGGCAAGTATTCTCGCCTTCATTGAGCGGTGTGAGATCGAAGCCAAAACCGAATCCTGAAGCCGCGTGTTATGTATCCTTGGCGCTTGATTGCCATACTTGAGAAGTCCGACCCGTCTTTTCGAGATTTGTTGTATCCAAAGGCACTCCGTTGCCGGTTGGAAAAGCGAATCGTTCGCGCCATCGAAGAACATTGGCCGGTTTATTTCCCCACCCGAAAAACATGCCGTGGATCAAATTGGTCGTTGAGCATCCCTGAAGGTGAAGCCCTTTACAAACCCCGTCCTGATTCTTTGCAGGAACTTGAACGCTGGAAAAAAAGTATCGCCGGCACCATCGTCGAAATGCGCGCCCATGGTGCGGATATTTCATGGAAGCGATTCGTTGTTATCTGCCAGAACACCCCCGGACTGCGACCGTTTTTGAGCGATTTTAAGCCGCTAGCCAATTTCTTGATTTACGAGGAATCCCTGTGGCCCCGCTCTGGTGGCGTGGCCGTTGGGATGGATGAATTTTTTCAGGGACGAATCCAAGCGTTGCAAGCGCCAGGAAGTCCTTATCCTTTCTCCGACCCGCAACGGTTGCGTTTTCTTCAATTGAAGAAAACGACGATTGAGAAAATCCGAATGATTGACCTGATGTGTCAACTGCTCGACCGACCGCTGATGATTTTGGCAATCCTTCAAAAGTGCGCCAGTGAGTCCGAAAATTCATCATTTTGGCTAGACCTCCAAAACCACATCACCGCGATGATCAAAACGCCATCTCCACTTTCGTTTCGTAAGACCTGGCTTGAGCACGCAATGCAGATGTCTGGCGCGACCAGGAAATCCGGCAAGTCTTGCCCGCGAAAATGGGCACGCTTGCTCGTTTCCAATAAAGATCCTTATTTGAGGAATATCGACGCAAAGGCAATTGAGGTGAATAGTTGGTTGAAAGGAAAAAAGCAGCCGTCAGTCGAAAACATTCGGCGCGCGTGGCTGTCCATCGTCACCGCGAAGAAGTTAACCCTCCAACAAGCAGAGATTGGAAAAGACCGGTGGCTTTTTTCTTGGATGATTACCCTTTGGCTCGAAAAACACTTCACCGAGGTTGCTGCCGAGTTCAAAGGCGAAACTAAAAAAATCCAAAAATATTATCGCCGGTTTTTCCATTACCTTAAAATTTTCCATATCGTCCAAAAGGGCAAAGGGGCTGGCGGATTGTTTGCCCGCCAGCCTTGATGTTGGCCCGCGCTTTTTTATTCGCCTCGACTGTGCCCATACTCATCGTTGTTCGGATTCAACTGATTCGCATGGTTGTCCCGATCATCTTGCGTTTGCATCGCCTTCACCTCCTTCCGGCTTTGTTGTTTTCATGCACTTGTTGCTTGCGGAATGATCGCCACTGTTGTCAGTCGCAAGAGTTGTTCGATTTTTGTCGTTTTCATATTTTCACCGGTTGCACCAGAACCGGATGATTCAACAATAATGAAGGTGTAAAAAATTACTATTAGCCCGGCCCTGTAATTACAGATTTTGACAAAACCGCAGAACTTGCTCGAAGATTGGTGCCCGTCGCGGCGGCAGAGAGCGACAGATGCAGGTTTATCTATCGCGTTTCCTGATCAATGGCGTTGATTTGAAACTGCCGGGTGAGGTAGGCATCTACTTCGGCCTTTGGAAACCGAACAATTTTGGACGTGATTTTGATAAATGGCAGACGGCGTCGCCGCATGAGGTTGTCAATTGTCCGGCGGCTGACGTTTAATCGCCGCGCCACTTGTGACTTGGTTTCGTAGTCCGGCAGCGCAACGATTGGATTTGGTTCTGATTTCATGATGAATTTTATTTTCATCATGAATTGGATTTGCCGCCGGCGGATGTATCACATACACCAAACAATCTCCCCGGAGTTGGCTGCAATCTGGTCCAGCCGCCACGACCTAGCTCTTCTTCGCCAGCAAGATGGAGAACCAATCTTTGGCTTCAGGATCGGTGGCCAATGCTCGATAATTGGAAAATATGACTTGCGGTGAATTGCCGCATTCCAGCGCGACGGCAGGCACATCCTTGAGCACGGCGACGCGATACGAAATGTAAGAGTGGCGGAAACCATTGCGCTTCCACGACACCTTGGCCCGTGCTGCTGCTCGTTCAAAACGGTCGCCCAAGGCGTTGCCAACATTTTCAGCATGTTCTTCGCAGGGATTCAATGCGCCCGACCGCTTGGCGTGGGGCGTGAGCCAGGCGGCGAGGTTGTCACTGATGGGCACCAATCGGCGGGCGGCGGTCTTGGCGTTTTCCGCACTCACAACTATCAATTTTTCAGACAGCCGCACATCTCGCCAGTCCAGTCGTGAAACTTCGGCCAGCCGCAAACCCGCAAACGCGGCTATGGTCAGTGCCGGGACAACCGCCTCGTCCGCTGCGGCAAGAATGGCGCGCATTTCATCGGGGGTGTAGATGCCGATGGGGGCGTGTTGTTTTTTGGGCGTGGAAATTTCCGACAGTTCCAAAGCAAGCTCGGCAGGAACATATTTCTGCCGGCGGGCAAAGTTGAACAAACTGACAATCTGCCGGAGCATATTTTCCTTGGTGCGTGCGGCAACGGCCTGTTTAGTCTTTTGATTCTTCAATCCGTAAATCCATTGCTGCACCAACGGCGCACTGACCGCGATGATCGACAGCTCAAATGCCTTGGAGAATTGACCGAGACGGATTTCAAGGTCGTGAACATGCACCGCTGAACAATTCGCGCTCCGCCGGTCGGCGATGAATTCCGCGACCACTTCGGCCACGGTCTTGCGCGGCATGTTGGACGGATGCTTCTGTTTGTAGAACTGCGCGGTTTCGGCGAGCGTTACGCCCGATGGCAGGCTCGCGCGAGCGGTGGCGTAATCGCGCACGATCTCCACCAGTCGCGCAACACTGGCACTGCCGATGCCTTCATTCTTGGCCAGCAGTGCGAGCGCTTGTTCGAGCGATATGCGATCTCGTGCGCTCAATGCGGCAGCCCCAAGGGCGCCCTGGGCTTTCTGCTGTGCGATGCGCGTCGCCTCCTCGCAGGCTTTGGAGAAATCCATGAAGCGACGAAGTTGCCGTTTCCCGCTGGCATAGTAACTCAACAGGAACGTCTGGAAATTCTCACCGCGAATGTGCCCCTTGTTCTTGTAAATTTTTACGGCAACATCGCCGTTACGAATGACGTGCGGCCACGTTTTAGGCGGGCGAACCGGCTTGGACTCGGGTGCAAGCGAATCTGGTGATAAGTTCGATCTCATGTGTTAAAGTGTAACAACACTGTAACAACAAGTCAACCGAATCTACTTAAGTCGTTGATTAGTATGGTGCCGACGGAGGGGGTCGAACCCACACATCCTCACGGATACTAGATTTTGAGTCTAGCGCGTCTGCCAATTCCGCCACATCGGCACCCTGATTTTACAAGCATTTCTTACTTTACTAATGACTGAAAGTTGACTTTGTGCTACTAATTGTGCTAGTGTAACACCATGCAAGCCGCCGAAACGGGAAGCACGGTCACCCCAGACAAAATTGTTAGTGCAAAGCAACATCGCCAAGCAACATACAGCAAGGTGATGGACAAGCGCAAGCGTCCGATTCGCGGACTCTGGGAACGCAACGGGCGTTATTACGCGCAACTCGCCGTCGAGGATCAAATCACAGGCATCAAGCGGGTCAAGCGTGTGTCCATGGAGGGAGTGACCACTGACGCTCAAGCCGTCGCCAAACTTCAGGAACTTTTAACGCAAAGGCGCAAAGGTGTGCTGCCCGTTCTGAAACGCACTCCCCTGTTTGCCGATTATGCAAAACAATATTTTGCATATTACGAACAGGTCAAAGACGCCAAACGGAAAAGCACGCTCTACACGGAAAACATCATCATCAATCATTGGATCAAGCATCTCGGCCACGTCCGGCTGGATCGCATCACGCGCGCGCTTGTCAACAGCTACATCGCTAGGCGGCAGGGTGAAGGACGAACGGGTCGGACGGTGAATCTGGAAGTCATCTGTTTTCGCAATGTGATGAAACGGGCGGTCGATGATGGGTGGATCACGACGCTACCCACGCTTAATTTGCGCCCATTAAAATGGACGGCAAAAAAGCGGGGGTTGTTGCCGTCCGAGGACATTGAGAAATTGTGCAAAGTCGCTGTGAAAGGTGAGAAGTTTAAGAATGGTCGCGAGTTTGCCGATTATGTGCTGCTGATGGCCGCGTGTGGGGCTCGCCGAAATGAAACCCTTCGGCTGAAATGGTCGGATGTGGATTGGGAGCGCAAGCAGATCACCATTGGTTCGGACGGGATGGCAAAAAACCGCAAAGCGCGCGTGGTGGACTTGAACGCAAAATTGGAAGCACATCTGGAGGAAATGGAGTACCGCCGTCCTCCCAATACGCAGTGGTTGTTTCCCTCGCCGCGACGCGGAAAGCGGGACGAGCCAGCTAAAAGTTTTGTCGAGACGATGCGGTTGGTGCGAGCGGAAGCCAAAATCACTCGCTTTGGGTTTCATGATTTGCGTCATTATTTCATCAGCTATTGCGTGATGTCGGGAATTGATTTCATGACGATAGCCAGATGGGTGGGGCATCAGGACGGTGGCGTTTTGATCGGCAAGGTTTACGGACATCTGTCGAATGAACACGCGCAGCGTCAGGCGCAACGGGTCAATTTCGGGCCGTCGTCAAAATCTTAAGGGCATTAGCA
>PKZR01000438.1 GCA_003133815.1 Limisphaerales bacterium
GTATGTGGACAAGCCGATGCGCAGCCATGGCCTTATGCAGGCCATCGCGCGGGTGAATCGCGTTTTCAAAGACAAGCCGGGCGGGTTGGTGGTGGATTATCTCGGGCTGGCGGAAGAATTGAAACAGGCGCTGGCCGATTACACCAACAGCAAAGGCAAAGGCGACATCACACTGGACCAGGAAGAAGCCGTGGCCGTGATGCTGGAACGGTATGAGCGCGTTTGCGGCATCATGCATGGTTTTGATTACAAAGGCGCGGCCAAGGCGACGGCGGCAAAGCGATTGCCGCCCATCGCACAAGCTGCCGAGCATGTGCTGCAACAAAAAGACGGCAAGCAACGGTATCTGCAAGCCGTGTCCGATTTGTCAAAGGCGTTCGCGCTCGCCGTGCCGCATGACTCGGCTTTGGAGATTCGAGATGAAGTCGGATTCTTTCAGGAAGTCCGGGCGGTTCTGGCCAAGAGCATCAGCGAATGCGGCGGGAAATCACCGGAAGAATTGGAGCTGGCCGTCCGGCAAATCGTTTCTCGCGCCATTTCCTCGGACAAGGTGATAGACATCTTTGACGCCGCTGGATTGAAGAAGCCGGACATTTCAATTTTGTCAGATGAATTTCTAGCGGAAGTCCAACACCTGCCGCAGCGCAACCTTGCCGTCGAGCTGCTGCAAAAACTGCTCAACAACGAACTGAAAATTCGCTCAAAGAAATACCTCGTCCAATCCCGGTCTTTCGCCGAAATGCTGGAGGCCACGATTCACCGTTACCAGAACCGCACCATCGAAGCCGCGCAGGTCATCGCGGAATTGATCGAACTTGCCAAGCAAATGCGCGAAGGCCAGAAGCGCGGCGACAAGCTCGGCCTCACGGATGATGAAGTGGCATTTTACGACGCGTTGGAAACCAACGACAGCGCCGTTAAAGTTCTCGGCGAACCGACGTTGAAAAATATCGCCCGGGAACTGGTTTCCCATGTCCGCAAAAGCGTGACGATTGACTGGACGCTCCGCGAAGCCGCCCAAGCACAAATCCGCGTGCTCGTTCGCCGCATCCTCCGCAAATACGGCTATCCACCGGACAAACAGGAGAAGGCCACGCAAACCGTTTTGGAGCAGGCGAAACTGCTCTGCGGAGATTGGGCGGAAGGCGTTTGAAATTTCCGCCACGCCTTCCGTTCATTCAGGCCGGCGGTTCAATCCGAGCCGGCTTTGAGGCCAAAGAGCATTTCGGCCAGCGGACGATCCGAGTCGTGATTAAAGTAGACGGCTTTTTCCGTGAGCGTGGAATACAGGTGCAGCCGGGTGCCCAGGTCGTAGGCGGGCGGGATTTCCTCGGCGGTGGTTTGCAAGGTGTCCCCGTCCTCCTCATCGCCGGGCGGGTCGGCGGAGGCGGGCGGAACGGGCGCGGCGGGGGTGCCCAGCTCCTGCTCGAGACGGAGGCGGTATTTGCGTTCCAGAAATTCGCGGCGTTCACGCCGGCGCTCGTGTTCGTATTCCCATTCTTCGCGCTCTTTTTCGGCGTTAAATTTCTCGTCGTCGTCCTCGTAAATCTCGTCCATGTCCCGCTCGTAGCGCTCAAGGCTGTCCACAATGAGCATCACTTCCCAGGGATGGCGCGCGGCGGCGAAAAGTTCCCGGAGGCATTGGGCGATTTCCGGCACGCGGTCAATGTCCTCGGGCCGGCTGACGGTGATCATGTCATGGCCGGGATATAGGCCATGTTCGCCAAATTGACAGCCGCCGTTGCCGAGCAGGCGGCGGAGCCGGCGGTTGGCTTCGCGCACAAACCAGCGGGCCTCGGATTTGCCCATTTCGTCGTCATCGCCCCAGTCGCGCGGCGCGGCGGTGCTGGTGTCCTCGGTCTTGGGATCGCCTTTCTTTAAATCGCGGTGGAGGAGTTTGAGCGGGGCGAGCGGGCGGGGTTGCGGCAGGGCGAAATCGTCACTCCACGAGGTGAACATCGCGTTGAGCGAGGCGAGTTCGGGCGCGACGATGTGGGAAATTTCCATGACGACTTCATGCAGGCGCGGTGCGTCGGCCAGCGGCGTGAAATCCGGCGGCACTTCGTGGCGCACGGTGAGGCGGCGGAGATTCGGCAGCCGGGCCAGCGGCGCGATGGTTTCGTAATCACCGCCGCTGATGGTCAGGTGGGTCAATTCCTTCAAGGCGGCCAGCGGCGTCAGGTCGGTGAAATAACCATAGGCCTCGAGGTTCAGCAATTTGGTGTAGCGTTCGATGCCGTCGAACTCAGTGGTGTTGTCGAGCTTCAGCCGGCGCAGTTCCGGCATGGCCGGCAGATCGTGAACGGTGCGGAGCGGGATGTCGAAGCTGCCCAGATGGCCGAGATCAAAATGGCGCACCCGGGGCAGGACGGGAACGTCGCGAAAGGCGAGGACGTTGCCGTTGTAATTCAAATATTGGAGCTCGGTTAAGTTTTCCAGGCCGCGCAGATCGGGCCACGGCAGCTCCACACGCAGACGCAAGGATTGCAGGCGCGTCAGTTTGCCAATGACCCGCAGGTCGCGGGCCACGCGGTCGCCCCACACATTGAGCGTGGTGAGTGAAGACTGGCAGAGCAACGGCGACCAGTCGCGGATTTCCGAGTGATGCAATTCCAGGCATTCCAATGGCGGACAAAAACGGAGAATCGAGAAATCACGCAACGGCCGGTCGTCAAAGCCGCCATCGCTGAACTTCTTCAGCTCCGGCAGCACTTCCTCCGCATGTTCGGCGTCGGCGCGGGAATAGCCCGGCAGATGCGCGGGGTCGAGGCCGCGCGCCTTGTGACGCAGCCGTTCCGCCTCGTAGTTGGTTTCCATCTTGATGCCATGCTTGTTTCGCCACAGGTCAAGGGTGTGTTCAATGAGCAATTCGGTTCCAAAGCGTTCTTCCAATGTGCGTTGCGGATCGCAGGCCCAGTCCGCAAAGCCTTCTGATGCAGCAGTCATGCAGGGCATGGTGAGCCGAAATGGAAACTTCGTCAACATTGTGCGTGCGTCATTAAACCCAAAATCCGAAATTGGGGGGCCACGCCCGCCCCGGGCGTTGCTGGACACGCCTCGCGTCCAGCCTCTTTGCGCACGGCAGGTTGAAGCCCCGCTCCTCACGCTTACAGCGCCATTGACGCTGCGGGATTTCGGGCGCACACTCCGCACAACTTGCATGGCTAAGGGAAATCAGAAACAGTCCGACGGGTTGGCATTCGGTTTCCCCCTCTCCGCATCGCTCGGGGAGAGGGCTGGGGTGAGGTGTCGAGTCCTGCGCAACGCCGACAGCTTCCGGGCGGATTTGCATCCCGACCTCAAGGCCGATTTAGTGCCAGTCCGGACGGACCTCGCCAACCCGCCGTTCAATATGAGCGATTGGGGCGGCGAAAATCTGCGGCAGGATGTGCGCTGGAAATTCGGGATGCCACCGGTGAACAACGCCAACTACGCCTGGATTCAACATTTCATCCATCACCTCTCGCCCGTGGGCGTGGCCGGATTCGTCCTGGCCAACGGTTCATTCTGGTAGCAGGCTTGGGAAGTCAATTGACGCTACCGATTTTCACACGCAAACTACGCCCCCCAAACATGGCTACCGGAAACATTTCTGAAATTAAAGATTCATTGCGGGAACTTTACATCTCTGACGAACGCCCCTGGCTCGTCGGGTTTAGCGGCGGCAAGGACAGCACCCTGGTCGCCTCGCTTATTTTCGACACCGTCCTGTCCATTCCGGCGGAGCAGCGGAAAAAGGAGATCGTTGTCGTCTGCACTGACACCCGCGTAGAGATACCGGCCATCGTGGAAATGATCGAAACGACGCTGGCGAAGATGCGGAAATGTTCTGCCGAGCAAAACCTCAACATCGAGGTCAATCTTCTCCGCCCGCCGGCCGAGCATAGTTTTTGGGTGAACATCATTGGCCGTGGTTATCCGCCGCCCAATCGCGTGTTCCGCTGGTGCACACAACGGCTGAAAATCGATCCGGTCACCCGCTTTGTCGAACTGCAAACCGCCAAGTGGAAGGAAGCCATTTTGCATTTGGGGGCGCGGCGGGCAGAAAGTGCATCCCGCGCACAAACCCTTGCGGCGCGAGAAACCCGCAATGGCCTCACCCGCCATCCCGACATGGCGCGCGTCTGGGTCTCAAATCCCATTCAATTTCTGTCCACCGAGGAAGTCTGGGCCTACTTGCTCCAGTTCCCGCCAGCCTGGGGCGGATCAAACCGCGATCTCTACAAGCTCTACAATGCCGCTGGCGGCGGCGAGTGTCCGGTGCAGATAGACACCAGCACGCCCGCTTGTGGCAATTCCCGCTTTGGCTGCTGGACCTGCACCGTGGTTGACCGGGACAAGGCCAGTGAAGGTCTGCTCGCTTCCGGCGATGAACGCATGGAACATCTGGTCGCTTTCCGCGATACGCTGATTGAATATCGCGACCCGGCCACCCGCAAACGCGATGCCCGCCGCATGAATGGCAATGACGGGCCTGGTCCGCTGAACATCACCGCCCGCCGGGAACTGCTCGACCGGCTGCTAAAGTTGAAGGAGGAAACCGGGCTGAAACTTATTGCCGAAGAAGAGCTTTTCCTGATCCAGCAATTATGGAATACTGCGCGAAAACCAGACGATGGCGGCGGGGTCGCGCGAATTGTCAGCCGCCAGAAAGGCATTGTCATGAGTGATTGGAAAGAAACAAACCGGCTCCGCGAACTTCAGGAAGAAGTCGCCAAAGAAAAAGACATTCGCGGCGACACGCTGCGACGGCTGCTCGCCAAGGTCGAGGAGTTCAGCGAAAGCCATCGTGCCTTTGGCTTGCCGGATGACCTGCTCAACATCTTGAAGGACGATCTTTTCGAGCAACAATCCAGTAGCAGCCGACGTAAGGAGGC
>PKZR01000088.1 GCA_003133815.1 Limisphaerales bacterium
GCTGCGGTTCGGCAGTTCGCCGAGCTTCGCAAGATTTGTCAGCGTGAATTTTTCAAGGATCGGCGCGAACGGCGTCAGCGGATGGCCGGTGACGTAAAAACCGAGCAGTTCTTTTTCGTGCGCGAGCAATTCGTGCTGCGGCCATTCGGGCAGATTGGAAATGGCTTCGGGCATCGGCGGAGATTTTTCTTCGAGCGCGCCGAAGAGCGAGCTTTGGCCTTTTTGCTTGTCGGACAAAATGCTCGCCGCGCGTGAAAGTGTGCGTTCGATTTGTGCAAATAAGGTTGCGCGTGTCTGGCCGAACGAATCACACGCGCCGGTTTTGATCAATGCTTCCAAAGGTTTTCGCGTCAGCGTGCGTCCATCCACGCGCTCGCACAATTCCGAAAGCGTTTTGAATTTACCGTGTTCGTCGCGCGCCTTCAAAATCGCCTCGACAGCCGCTTCGCCAACACCCTTGATCGCGACGAGTCCAAAACGAATCGCCTTGCCGTCGCTCGCAGGCACAAAAAACAAGCCGCTCTCGTTCACATCCGGCTGCAACACCTCGATGCCGAATTCGCGCGCCTCGGCGATGTATTCGCCCAGCTTTTCCGTGTTCGCCATGTCGTTCGTCATCATGGCGCAGAAAAATTCCACGGGATAATTCGCCTTCAGATACGCGGTCTGATACGCGACGATGGCATACGCGGCGGCATGCGACTTGTTGAAGCCGTAGCCGGCAAATTTTTCCAGCAAATCGAAAATCTGGTCGGCCTTCGCCTTCGGAATCTTGTTTTTTTCGGCGCAGCCCTTCACAAAAGTTTCGCGCTGCTTCTGCATCTCCTCGACCTTTTTCTTGCCCATCGCGCGGCGGAACAGATCCGCGCCGCCGAGCGTGTAACCCGCGAGGACCTGCGCGGCCTGCATCACCTGCTCCTGGTAAATCAAGATGCCATAAGTCTCCTTGGCGATGGATTCGAGCAGCGGATGTTCGTATTCAATCTTCACCTCGCCATGGCGGCGCTTGATGAATTCAGGGATGAGTTCCATCGGGCCGGGCCGATACAACGCCACGAGCGCGGTGATGTGCTCAATGGAACTGATCTGGAATTTCTTGCAAAGGTCGCGCATCCCGCCGGATTCCAACTGGAACACGCCAAGCGTTTCGGCGCGGTTGAGCAGATCGTAGGTTTTTTTGTCGTCGAGCGGCAGATGTTCGATCGGCACGTCAATTCCTTGCGTGCGCTTGACCATTTCGCAGGTGTTGCGGATGACGGTCAAAGTTTTCAGCCCGAGAAAATCCATCTTCAACAGCCCGAGGTCGCCGACCGGCCCCATCGCGTATTGCGTGACGATTGCGCCGTCCTCGTCGGTCTTGAGCGGCAGCAGGTTCACCAGCGGCTGGTCGCCGATGACAACGCCCGCCGCATGAACACTGGCGTTTCGCGTGAGGTCTTCGAGGATGAGCGCAGTGTCAATCAGCTCGCGCGTGACGTCTTCGTTTTGATAAGCCTCCTTGAGTTCCGGCGATTGCTTGAGCGCTTTTTCGAGCGTCATCTTCAAGTCGAACGGAATCATCTTCGCCAGCCGGTCGCCATCGCCGTAGCTCAAGCCCATCACGCGGCCCACGTCGCGCACGACGCTTTTTGCGCCCATCGTGCCGAAGGTGATGATTTGCGCCACGGAATCGCCGCCGTATTTTTTGCGGACGTATTCGATGACGTCCGCGCGGCGGTCGTCGGCAAAATCAATGTCAATATCCGGCGGGCTGATGCGTTCGGGGTTCAGAAACCGCTCGAACAGCAGGCCGTAACGGATCGGATCCACGTTCGCGATTTCGAGCAGATAAATGACGAGCGAACCGGCGGCGCTACCGCGCGCCACGCAGTTGATGCCATGCTCGTGGCCGTAACGGATGAAATCGGCAACAATCAAAAAGTAGCTCAAAAATCCCGTCTTCTCGATGACCTTCATTTCGAGCTGCAACCGGTCAATCAGGACTTTTACGGCGGCGGCCTCGGTGGTGTCCTTGGAATAACTCGGCAGCCGCGACGGGTCTTCGACTTTCTCAATGATGAATTCATGGCCTTCCGCCCGCGCGTGGATTCCATAACGCTTGTGCAAACCTTCCGCAAGCAGCTTGCGCAGATAACCGTCGCGCGTGAAATGTTCCGGCGGATGAAACACCGGGTAATGCAGGCTTTTGCCATCCACCTGAATTTCCAGATTACATTTCTCGGCAACCTCGAGCGTGTTCGTCACTGCTTCCGGCGTCTCGGCGAAACGGGCCTTCATTTCCTCTGCCGAGCGCAGAAAGAATTGTTCCGGTGCATAGCCCGCGCTCATGCGCTTGGGATTGCTCAACAAATCCTGCGTGCCGATGCACACGAGGCAGTCGTGCGCGTGCGAATCGCCCTTGTTGATATAATGAACATCGTTCGTCGCGACGAGCTTCAGGCCGAACTCCTTCGACCACGCAATCAACTGGCGGTTCACCTTTGCCTGATCCGCCATGCCGTGGTTTTGCAGTTCGAGGAAAAAGTTTTCCGCGCCGAGCGTCTGCTTGAAGAAATCCACCGCATCGCGCGCCTTGTCAATCTGGTCCTTGAGAATCAGGTCGGGAATCTCGCTGGCGAGGCAGCCGGACATCGCGATCAAACCCTGGCTGTGCGCCGCCAGGATTTCCTTGTCAATGCGCGGCTTGTAATAATAGCCCTCCAGATGCGCGGAAGTCGTGAGCTTGATGAGGTTTTTGTAGCCGGTCTCGTCCTTCGCGAGCAGGCCGAGATGATGATATTTGTCGCCCTCGACTTTTTTGCGTTCCAGCCGCGAACCGGGTGCCACATAAACCTCGCAGCCGATGATGGGCTTGATGCCCTTGGCGCGCGCGGCCTGGTAAAACTCGATCGCGCCGTGCATCGCGCCGTGGTCAGTGATGGCGAGCGATGAAAATTTCAGCTCGTGCGCCTTGTCCACCAGCCGATCCAAACGGCACGCGCCATCGAGCAATGAATACTCGGTGTGCAGATGCAAATGAACAAAGTCTGCGTGCGACATGGCGGACAATTTACCGTCCGCGACGGCACCTACGCAAGGCAGGGATGTTCACAATTGAAATATCAACCAAAATTCCGAATTCGGCTGGCGGCAATTGGCAGTGGGACAGGCATCTTGCCTGTCGTGTTTCTGCTGGGGTTGAAAATGATCCGCTCAGGTCACGCCACGAACTCCCACTACCCGTTTGCGGGGATCATCCAGCGAGCACAGTAGCCTTTGTTCTCTGAGCGTTGTCAGTTCCGGATCGGTGGCCGGAATGTGCAAGACACCAGGAATTGTCCGATGTTGTCTCGGAAGATGATGAACTGATGGGCGCGGCATTCCTCGTCTGGTGTCAGATCGTCTGTTTCG
>PKZR01000154.1 GCA_003133815.1 Limisphaerales bacterium
TTTGCTGGCAGGGTTGGATGGTTCTATTGGCCTATTTTGTTTTGCTGGGCGCGGGCGCGGTGCTTCTGCTACCAAGACATCTGGGATTATTTTTTGGCTGGATCGGAATTCTCGTAGTATTTTTGCTTGTGATCTGTCTTCTCAAAGGCGAGAAACCGCGCTGGCGCTGGGGCAAAGACTGAATCGTCTCAGCAAATTCTCGGCAATTGTTCGCCGCTGGCCATGTCCAGAATCCTACGCGCACCGATCGCGCTTTTCAAAAAGACATCCGCCGAACGCTCCTCCGACACTTTGCCAATCACGCAGGCACCGATGCCGCCTGGATTCGCGCGTAAAATTTTCAATGCGCGCTCCGAATCATTCGCGGCGATGAACGCGGCGAACCGGCCTTCGCACGCGACTTGAAACGGATCAAGCCCCAGAATTTCGCACGCGGCTTGAACATCTTCGCGCACGGGAATCAACTTTTCGTCAACGAGCAGAGTCCGGTTCGCCGCCTCGGCAATTTCATTAAGCGCGCTCGTCAAACCGCCGCGTGTCAAATCGCGCAGGCAATGAATTTCAATTCCGGCCTTCAACAACTTCAAAACCGCCTCGTGAACCGGTGCGGAATCGCTTTCGATTTTGCTCTCAAATTCCAGTCCTTCTCGCACGGCCATGATTGCCATCCCATGACGGCCAACATCGCCGCTGACCAGAATCGCGTCGCCAGCCCGCACGTTTTGCGGCGCGATTTTCTGTTCGTGTTCGATGACGCCGATGCCGGCAGTGTTGATGAACACGCCGTCACCTTTGCCCTTGTCCACGACCTTCGTGTCGCCGGTGATGATTTGCACGCCGCACTTTTTCGCCGCGTCGCGCATCGAGCAGACGATCTTCCAAAGTGTTTCCATCGGCAGCCCTTCCTCGATGATGAATGCGCTGCTCAAATAAAGAGGGCGTGCGCCGGCCATTGCCAGGTCGTTGACTGTGCCGTGAACCGCCATTGAGCCGATGTCGCCGCCCGGAAAAAACATCGGTCGCACGACATAGGAATCCGTCGTGAACGCAATTTTCTTTCCGGTCAGTTCCGCAACTGCGGCGTCGTGCTGCGTGTCCAGCAGCGGATTATGAAACGCCGCCAGAAACATTTTGCCGATGAGCTGGTGCATCAGCCTTCCGCCGCCGCCGTGCGCCATCAGAACCTGCGGATATTGGGAAATCGGAATCGGGCAGGCGCCGGAAAATTCAATTGGTTTTTGAGCGCTCATTTTATTTTGCTCCAATCAAATCCGGCATCCGCCGGTAGCGGTAATATGCCGCGCATGCGCCCTCGCTTGAAACCATCGTCGCGCCCAGCGGATGCTCCGGCGTGCATTTCGCGCCGAACGCCGGGCATTCGTGCGGCTTGATCTGGCCCTGTAAAACCAGGCCGCTCTGGCAATCGGCGGATTCTTCAACGTGATGATGCGCCACGCCAAATTTTTTTTCGGCGTCGAACTCGGCGTATTTATCGCCCAGACCCAAGCCGCTTTGCGGAATCTCGCCGACGCCGCGCCATTTGCGCGGAACGACCCGGAAAACTTCCTGGATCAAATCCTGCGCCGGCTGGTTTCCTTCGCGTCTCACCGCGCGGCTGTATTGATTCTCCACTTCGGCGCGGCCGGATTCCAGTTGCTGCACCGTCATCAGCACACCCTGTAAAATGTCCAGCGGCTCGAAGCCGGTGACGACAATTGGCACGCGGTATTTTTTTGCGATGGAAAAATATTCCTCGTAGCCCATCACCGCGCAAACGTGGCCGGCGGCCAGAAATCCCTGCACGCGGCAATTCGGCGACGACAGCAGTGCTTCCATCGCCGGCGGCACAAGCACATGAGAAATGAGCATCGAAAAATTTCGCAGCTTTTTTTGAGCCGCCTGATAAATCGCCAGCGCCGTCGCGGGCGCGGTGGTTTCAAAACCGACGCCGAAAAAAACAATTTCCTTCGCCGGATTCTGCTCTGCGAGCTTCACGGCATCGAGTGGCGAATAAACAATGCGCACATCGCCGCCGCTGGCCTTAACTGAAAGCAAATCCGTCGTGCTGCCCGGCACGCGCAGCATGTCGCCGAACGAAGCGAAAATCACGTTTGGCCGCGCGGCAATTTCCAGCGCCTTGTCAATCATCTCCAGCGGCGTGACGCAGACCGGGCAGCCTGGGCCGTGGATGAGCGTGATTTTTTTGGGCAGCAATTCATCAATGCCAAATTTCACAATCGCGTGCGTCTGGCCGCCGCAGATTTCCATGATGTTCCACGGCTTCGTCGTGATGCGGTGAATTTCGCGCGCAAATTGCTGCGCGAGTTCTCCGTCGCGATACTCGTCCAGGAATTTCATGTCCTGCGCTCCTCCAATTCGCCCAGTTCGCCCATCCGTTTGAGGTAATCAAAAACTTTTTGCGCCTCGGCCTCGTCCACCTTGCTCAACGCGAACCCGACATGGACTATGACGTAATCGCCGACGCGCGCGTCTGGCACATAAGCGAGGCTGGCTTCCTTCAGGATGCCGCCAAAATCAATTTTACCCATGCGCTCGAGCGGGTCATTTCCGCTGACGCTCACGATTTTTCCTGGAATGGCGAGGCACATATTGGAGCTATGATTTGTGATTTTCGATTTTAGATTGCGAGCGAAGTGCGGCTACAACTTGTCCCAAGGCAATGCCCCCGTCGTTTGTCGGCACGCGCTGGTGCCAATACGGTTGAAAATTTTCCGCGCGCAGGCGGCGGACGATGCTCTCCGTCAAATAGCGGTTTTGAAAACAGCCGCCCGAAAGCGCCACGCGGTTTAGCCTGAAACTTTTTGCGACCGAGACAACTGCTTCGGCGAGCGCATTGTGAAACTTTGCGGAAATTTTGCCGGCGGAAACGCCGTTTTTCACGTCGGCTTCAATTGCTTCAATCATCGGCTGCCAATCGAGAACGAGTGACAAGTGGCGGGTGACGAGTGGCAGGCTGTAAAATTCTTTAGTTTCATTGCCATCCAGCGCAAATTCCAGTTCCATCGCCGCCTGGCCTTCAAAGCACATGGTTTGCCGCAGGCCGGTTAGCGAGGCTACGGCGTCAAACAAACGTCCGGCGCTTGAAGTCAGGGGCGAATTTATTTTTCGTTGCAACATTCCTTTCAGCGCGCTCACTGCGATTGCCGACATTTCTTGGAACGGGTGCAACGATTTCATTTCAAACGCTGCATCACCGAAGGCTTCGTAAAGCAGGCCGATCGCCGCGCGGCGCGGTTCTTTCACGGCCTTGTCGCCGCCGGGCAGGCGAAAAGGGCGCAGATGCGCTACGCGTTCGCAGGTGTTTTTTGTGACCAGAAAAAACTCGCCGCCCCAGATCGTGCCGTCCAAACCATAACCCGTGCCGTCCCAAGAAACGCCGAGCGCGGGCGGAGCGATTTCGTTTTCGGCCATGCAAGACAAAACGTGCGCGACGTGATGCTGGACGCCAATATGCCGCACATTTTTAAATTCGGTTGCAAACTTCGTCGAGAGATAATCCGGATGCAAATCGGCGGCGACAATTTCCGGCTTCGCTTCGTATAGCTTTTCAAAATCGCCGATGACCCAGCGAAAAGCATTGTTTGCCGGCTCCGTTTCCAAATCGCCAATGTGCTGGCTGATGAAAACAT
>PKZR01000027.1 GCA_003133815.1 Limisphaerales bacterium
CTTAAGCGGAGATGAAGAAAAAGCGGACGTGATAAATTCCCAAAGCCTGATCAACACGCTGACGGCGTAACGGCAATTAGCCCGGCATTGGCCGATGCAAACGGCCTATGTCGGGAAAACGTCCCGCAAAAAAATTCCCTCTCCGCTCACCGCCGCCAAACGTCACTAACTTTGCGAACACCCCGATGATCAACAGGTAAATTCCCGCCAGCAAAGCCGTGAGCGAACCTTGCAGCACGGAATGGGACGGATAAATGTCCATGTCGAAATGTCCCGCGCGAAAAAGCGAGCGGAGAATCAGCAGGCACCCCACGAGCAGCGCGACGGAATTGACCGTCTGCCACGAGAGGTCTATCGCGTGAAACAGAAGCACTTGGCTGCTGATACAGGAGCGGACGGCAAGCAATACGCCCAGTCCCAAAATCATGAACTTGATCCGCCAACGCATCGTTCCGACCGATGCCCGGAATGTCCGCTCAAGATTTATCAGCACCAGCACCGCGCCGAGCAGGAACAGGCAGTTCAAAACAATGCCGGGAATTCCCAAGGCAAAAATCCAATGACCCGCAGTATTTTGTTTCGCGGAAACGATCAATTTTCCCTGACATAATATCACCAGCCCGACGGGAATTAAAAATGCCAAGATCAAAACGGAACGCCATCGGTTCAAAAATTCCCGATAGTTTCCTCGCCCGTAGCTCAAGCTGAACAGAAGCCAGATTCCCGGCAGAAGGGAAATGCTGACCAGTCCCCAATTTTGCCAATAAACCATTTCTTTCACCGAAGCCGCATTCGTGGAAAATCCGTTGAAGACACTTTCTACCGCCAGCACAAGCATACCCGCCGCAAATGACCGATGAGCGATGGATTTGCGTTTTCGCCAGCAAACCATAAAAGCCAAGGCTCCGCTAAAAAGAGCGCCAGCAAAGGCAAGCATGGCAGCGATGTTCATTGTTTTATTTTCTTAATCCTCACCGCGTTTACATGGCGGCTTTGAAGCAGCTTAAAAGCGATTCGGGCGACAGTCGTCAGGAGATGGGATGAAGAATCCCGTTGAAAAAACGACCGTCTGCCAGAATCAAAACCAAATCAATTATCGCAGGAAGAAAAATTTGAGGCGCAATCTTCTTTGTTTATCCAGCCTGCAAATTATTTTTACAACAATGCCCACCTTAAAAGGACAAAAACGACCATGAAAAACAGCGAGCCGATTACAGTGTTTTTGTAAAACCCATGTTTTCGCACCTTTGATCCGCCATCCTGCGTAATTTTGTTTTCTTTCATAGCGTATAATCGAGGTGAAATTCTTGACCAAGATTTAGGACTTCAAACTCATTTGAATCCGGCAAGGAAAGCAAGGACAGGGAAAAATCCCTGCCCTTGATGAAGTTCTAAATATTCTGCTGATCAGGCAATCAACATTTTCTTGCGAAACAGTCCGAGGCCCAAAAGGCCGAGACCGAGCAACACAACAGTCGTGCCGCCATCGGGAACGGAATTGAACGAAAGCCGTTCAGTGAATGTTTGTGGGCCGCTGGACGCCGGATCCGCCACTTGAAAGGTTCCGTTGAACGCCGTCGCGGTGAAACCATTTCCAACGACTGTGCCGGCAAGCGATACATTCAAGAATCCCCCGACTTGGGAGTAAATGCTGGATGAGATCAAGTTGAACGTGAACCCGTCAACACTCCAGAAATTTGCCAGCGCGCCCGAATTGAAGGACCACGGAGTCGCACCCGACATTGAAACTGCGTCACCATTGTTGACTGTGCCGACGAACGAGCCGGAAGGGCTGGCCGCGACCGTGTTGAACCAAGCGGTTGCCGCCGTTGCAGCATTTGCCGTTGTGCTGTTCAAATCCACGGCGCCGCTGAATCCGATGTTACCTGTGATCGGCGTTGCCTGGGCAACTCCGGTCAGACAAACAACGGCCGCAGCCGCTGCCAATTTTTTTTCATTTTTTTATTTTGTTAATTGTTGATGTTTAATTTTTACAACCGTCACTGTCGCTACTTTAGCAATAGCAATGCCAACTGGTTTCTCTATTTCAAATAACAATTTAAGTTGTTTTTGTTTAACGTTTTATAAATTTCAATTTCGTTGAAAATTTATGGCGCCATATTTCAAAACTGTAAAGTATTCCGACGCTGAAATCCGATTTGGCGGCCATTTTAACTCTAACTTGTTCACCTTGAACTTAATGTGGCTGGATTTGAAATTGCGTAATTACTTCTGACACTTTCCGCAGACTTTGGGTGAATTGCGCCGCGTTCATTTTAATTCCGCCAACATCTGGCTCGCGTCCGCAGTCAGTTTGCCGGACAAATTTGCGTTCAAGGCTCGCTGAAGGGACACTTTGCTCTCCGCGCGATTTTTGAGGTGATATTGGGCGGCTCCCAAATAATAAAAAAGTTCCGCATCCGTGCTTCGTTCGACGGCGCTTTCTTTCAGCAGGCTCGCGGCGCGCGCATAGTCGCCCTGCCGAAATACGATAATGCCCAAAGTTTTTTCAAGTTCCGAATCGTCGCGAAATGATTCGCGGGCTTTTATCGCGAGCGCATAAGCTCTGTCCGTGTTGCCCGAATCTTCGGCATAAAGGATCGCCAAATATTTTTGCGCCGGAGCAAAATCTGGAAAGTGGTTCAAAACTTTTTCATAAGTCTGTTCCGCTGCGACGAAATTCGTTTTCTGTTCATTGACCATGGCAACAACCATGAGCGCCGGGACGTAACTGGAATCTGATTTCAAAATTTCTTCAACGCGTGATTCCGCCGCGACCGCTTGCGCCGGATTGTCTGCAATGGAAATCAAATCGAGAAATCGTTTGGCCTCATCCGATTGAGGCGAAGCAAGTCCGGCTTGCAAAGCACTTAACATGGCGGCTTGGGCGTCCGATATTTTTCCAATGCTGTAAGCTGCCTCGGCGAAATCATAAAGTGCTTGCGGATTAGCCGGCTGATTTTTGGCCACTTCTTGAAGCAGGCTTTCCGCCAATTTGTAATTGCCCGTCTGATAAGCCAGCCGTCCGAAAGTGTAAGAAACATCCGGATCATCAGGTGACAATTTGTAGGCGGCTTTGGCCAAATCAAAAGCTTTCTGTGGATTTTTTGTGGCGTAAAGTTTGGCGAGATTCATCGTGGCCGTCACATTTTTTGGGTTTGCCTTCAAGATTGTTTCGTAAGTCTCAATCGCCTTGTCCAAATTTCCATCGCGTTGATAAATGGATGCGAGCCGCGTAAGTGCAATCGGATCATTGGGTTTTTCCGAAACCCTTTTTTCCAGATTCACGCGAGCGCCTGCGTCCGCTGTTTTTGAATCAATCGCCAGCACCGATAAACATTGGTTGCATTCGTCACGACCTAAAAAATCCCTGCTCGACTGAAGTGCGCGCTGAAAAGCGGCGCGCGCGGGTTCTTCCTCGTCCATCATGTAATAAACCATGCCCAGATGGAATTGAGCGTCCGGTTCGTCCGGCAATTTATTTGCGCTTTCCTGAAGCAGATTTAACGCCGAAGGATACTGACTTTTTTTGTAAAGAATCCACCCTAGCGTGTCCGTAGTGGACGAATCATCGGGAAGCAAATCCCGCGCGCGCTGCGCCAGCTCGTATGCGCGATCAAGCTGATTTTGATATTCGGAATAAATATACGCCAGATTGTTAAGCGCCGAGCCGGATTTCGGATTAATTGCCAGCAATTTCTCGTAGGCATCCGCAGCCGCCTGATAGTCCTTCTCGTCGTTGTGGATCATTCCCAGAAGCATCAGCGCCGAAACATTTTTTGGATTTTTCCCGATAACCGTATTGAGATCGGCCATTGCCTTCTGGTTCTGTTTGGAATCAAAATATAATTGCGCCAGCATCAAATAGGCTGCCTGGGATTCCCGGATGCTCCGTCGGCGTTCCCGCTCGGAATGATTTCCGTCCCGCATGGGATAAAATTTTTCACGGCTTAACGATTGCTTAAGGTTGGCTAGTGTAAATTGCCGCCAGAAAATTTAAACAATCAACAAACCAACTATGAAAACCACCCGGCTGTTCATCATTCTTGCTGCAATCGCGTTCGTCACCGTGGCGCACGCCGCGAACGTCACCGTTTATGATTCCGTCGTCTCGCTGGCGACGAATCTGACGGAAAATTACACCTTCACCGATTCGTCGTCCGGCCAAAGCGTCGTGATTGCGGTGACGATATCGCCGTATTCGAGCATCACAAACAGCGCCAGTTTTTCCCTGCTGGACAACAACGGCGTGAACGACTCGGCGACCCGCGTGGGCGTGGACAGCGGCACGGGCAGCGGCGACGGCAATTTAATCTCGTCGGGCGAGGGCGTGAATTTTTCCGCGTCGCTGGTTTCGGCCTCGTCCGGCGTGCAGAAAAGTTCAATCCAGTTTCGCATCGCCGGTTTGGGCGTGCGGCCAGTGGACGGCGGTGGCAGTTTGACCTGGAATTCTTCCGTGACGGCCTCGACGAACATCTCATATTCAAGCAGCACGGAAGTGATCCAGACATTGGACGCGGCAAGCGTTTCGTTGAACGGCGCGAGTTACTCCGGCCAATTGACGAACAATTCCGGTTCGGCGTTTCAATTGACCGACGTTCCCGCGCCCGGCCAGAGCGTCGTGCTCAACGCGACATTCACCGCGACAAACCTGCTTGCCGATCCGCGCACGAATTCGTGGTTCACGGTCAACGCCGGGAAATACGCGCGCATTTACACGAACGACATTTCGCGCACGAACGGTTTTTCCAAAACGACGTGGACGAACGGCACGACAATCCAGACGTTGCCCGCGTATTGCGGCGTGCAGGAAATTTATTCTTCGAGCAACTGGGTTTATATCCGCAGCACTGGTCTCGGCAGTTTTGTGATGGGGCCGTGGTATCTCGACACGAATCACACGCAGCCGTTTCCGAACTGGCCGGTGAATCAGAAAACGATGTATCGCATTCCGCGCAGCCCGACCGTGCCGACGACAAAAACCGCGAACGGCGGCGGGCCGATCGGTTATTTCGTGGATGGCGCGGCGATGTTCAACAGTTGGGACGCCTACAGTTACAGCACCGTTTCAAACGTGGACGCGCAAAACATCACCGGCTATTGGAACCGCGACGCCTATGTGAACGAAGGCGCGAGCTTCGACCCGAACAACGCGCACCAGGCCGGCGGGCAGTATCATTATCACGCCAACCCGCCCGCGTTGCGTTACCAGCTCGGCGACCATGTTGATTTCAATTCCATCACGAAAATTTACACCGAAGACACCAACGCGCCGACAAAACACTCGCCGATCCTCGCGTGGACGGCGGACGGCTATCCAGTTTACGGGCCTTACGGTTACAGCGTATCGAACGACGCGAGCAGCGGCATCCGCCGGATGATTTCCGGCTTCGTTTTGCGCAACGGAACTTTCGGCACAAGTAATCTCACCGCGAACGGCCGCAAAACGATTCCCGCGTGGTCGGCGCGGTTGTTCAACGTCGTCTCAAACCAGGTCGGCCCGAATGTCGGCACGAGTTTTCCGCTCGGACGCTACATGGAGGACAATGATTATCTCGGCGACCACGGCATCGCGCCCGGCACGAATACCTACGACCTGGACGAATACAACGGCCGCTGGTGCGTCACGCCGGAGTTTCCACAGGGCACCTACGCCTACTTCGTGAGCATCAGCAGCAACGGCACGCCAGTTTTTCCCTACAACATCGGTCGCGGATTTTACGGAAGCCCGACTGGCGGAACGGTCACGACCATTTCCGAAACCGTCGTGACAAATTTCCTCGGCAACACGAATCTGACTTCCACAATTAGCACTCCAAACGTGAACAACGGAAAAGTTACTTTAACTTGGAGCGCAATCGAAGGCGGCACTTACATGGTGCAATCCACAACCAATTTTTCAACATGGACGACCAATTCAACAACCGTTCCCGCCGTCTTGAACGCCGCAAGCTACACAAACAATCCAACCGACAATTACCGCTTCTACCGCGTTGCCCGAACAGCCGCCGCCAATTTCGACAGCGCAGGAACGACAACATTCTCGACAACCTCCGTCGCCCCTGGCGGCAGCGCCAGTCGCGGCCAGACCGTCACCGTGACCATCACGCTGCCAAGCTCGCCGCCGAATCCGCCCGCCAACGCGCCCATCACCAGCGTCGTGCTCGGAGGCAGTATCACCAGCACGAGCAACACCGACGCCACCGTCGGCACGGTCGTCTCCACCTTCACGATTCCCAGCAATGCAACAACCGGCGCTCAAAACATCGTCGTCACCTTTCAAAGCGGCCCGGCTTATACCATCAGCAGCTTCACAATTAACTAAATGAATCACGCGCTTAAAAAAATCCTGCTGCTCCCGCTCCTGCTGGCAACCGGCGCGGGCGCAGCGGATTTGCGTGTGGATTTTTTACCGCAATTCAACGGTGCTCCCCTCGCCTTCGACGTGCTGAGAAACCAAACCGCCGCCGGGCAGAAGATTTCCGTCACCCGGCTGGATTTTCTCGCGTCGGACATTTCGCTGCGGCGCGACGACGGGACATGGCTGGAACAGAAAAACTGGTTCGCTTTCATCAGCGCGCGCGACGGCAAAACCAATTTCACTTTGGAAAACATTCCCGCCGGAAATTACAACGCCATCCGTTTTCAAATCGGCCTGCCACCGGAAATCAACCACGGCGATGCCGCGCAATGGCCCGCGAACCATCCGCTAAATCCCGACGTAAATCATCTCTATTGGGGCTGGTCGAAGGAATACGTTTTCCTCGCGCTCGAAGGCGGCTGGCAAAACGGCGGCAAGGAAAGCGGCTTTTCATATCACATCGCGACCGACCGACAATTGATGACCGTTGAAATGCCTGTTCAACTTGATTTGCATTCCGACCGGGAGATTCAAGTTGGATTGGACATCGCCAAAATTTTCTCCGCGCCGAACAAAATCCAATTGAGCGATTCAACCGACACAAGCCATTCGCGCACCAACGATTTGCTCGCAGTCCAATTGCGGCAAAACACCGAGTCAGCGTTTGCCGTTAAAAGCGTAAAAGATTTTTCGCCAATCGCCGAATTGACGCGCGGCGCAAATCACATCGTCATCGCGCCAAACGCCACAGCATATCATCTGACGATTTCACAATTTGCGCCGCAACCGGATTTGCCGCGCGACAATCCGCTGACAGGCGAAGGAGTGGCGCTCGGCGGAAAACTGTTTTTCGACCGGCGGCTTTCGGCGGACAACCGTCAGTCCTGCGCCGCGTGCCATCGTCCGAATGACGCGTTGTCTGATCCGCGCCGTTTCAGCCGCGGCGTGGCAGGCGCCATCGGCACGCGCAACGCGCCAGCGCTGGAAAATCTCGCCTGGAAAAATTCCTTTTTCTGGGATGGCCGGGCGGCGACGTTGCGCGAACAGGTTTTGCAGCCGATCCAGAATCCGATTGAGATGGACGAGTCGCTGGCTAATGCCGTCGCCAAGATTTCTGCGGACAGGGATTATCCGCGTCTTTTTGAAAACGCCTTTGGTTCGCAGGAAATCAACTCTGACAAGATCGCCCGGGCGTTGGAGCAATTTCTGCTCGTGCAGGTTTCATTCGATGCAAAATACGACCGCGTGATGAACGGTCAGGCGAATTTCACTGCGCAGGAGCAACGCGGTTTTGAATTGTTCAACACCGAATACGATCCGTATCACGGCCAATACGGCGCGGATTGTTTTCACTGCCACGGCGGAGTGATGTTCCAGACCCAGAATTTTGCGAACAACGGATTAGACTCCGCGTTTTACGATTTGGGCCGATACAAAATTTCGCAGCGCGCGGGCGATGAGGGGAAATTCGCAGTGCCGTCGCTGCGCAATGTCGCCGTCACCGCGCCGTATATGCATGACGGGCGGTTTCGAACTTTGGAGGAAGTCGTGGAGCATTATTGCACCGGCATGAAGCGCAGCGCGACGCTCGACCCCAACCTCGCGAAGCATCCCGATGGAGGTGTGCCGTTGAGTACGGACGACAAACGTGCATTGGTTGCCTTTCTGAAGACGCTCACGGATGAAAAGTATTTGCGGGCCGCGCCGCCTGTGAATCTCGCTTCAAAGTAGTTCCAAAAATCTTTCCAGCTTCATCTTCACTTAAGGTTCGCTCGTGTAGATTGGCATCATGAAAAGTGAGAATCATTCCGACAGGAGCGCGAAGACCGCGGGGCCGCGCTGGATGATTATTGACGACAACGAGGAAATTTTGTCGCTGATGCGTGAAATCGCCGCACAGTTCACCAACGCGGAGATTCTGTGTTTCAATTCTCCGCAGGCCGCGGTCAAAGCATTCGAGTCCGTGCCGGAAGAATTTGAGCTGGTCATCACGGACCTTGAAATGCCGCTCATGAGCGGTTTGGAACTATGCCGCCGCCTGCTTGCGATCTCGCCGGCGGCAAAAATCCTTCTTGCGACGGGCAGCGGCATTATCAGCGAGAAAGCCGCGGAGCACGAAGGTTTTTGCGGATTGCTGCACAAGCCGTTTCCGTTCGAGGTCTTGCAACGTGCGCTTGCGAACATCGGAGTCGGAAGAAAATTTGAAAATGCCGTTGCGCACATCGCGGCATGACGATTCACACCTGGAAAACAGCAACAAGAAAGAGAGAACAAAATGAAAACTACAATGAAAACCATGCTGGCACTCCTAGCGCTCGGCGCATCAGTGCTTGCAGTTGGCGCGCAGGACGATTATCCGCCGCAGGGTGGCGACGGCCAGAACGGTCCACCGCCGCGCGGCCATCACCCGCCTCCTCTGCCCATCGTGCAGGCGCTCGACGTCAACCACGACGGCGTGATTGATGCGGACGAAATCGCAAATGCATCCGCCGAGTTGAAGACGCTGGATAAAAATGGCGATGGTGTTTTGACGACAAATGAATATTTGCCGCCGCTGCCCCCGGACGCGCCCGCTGACGCACCGCGTCCCCCGCTGCCGCCTATTGTTAAGGCGCTTGATGTAAATGGCGATGGCATCATTGACGCGGGTGAAATCGCAAATGCATCCACCGAGTTAAAGTCGCTGGACAAAAACGGTGACGGGCAGTTGACGCGCGATGAGTTCTGTCCGCCGCGTCCCAGAGGCCAGGATGGTCCAAATGGTCAGGGCAGCAGTTTCGGCGGCGGCGACAATATGCCGCCCGGGCCGCCTCCGGGCGACCAGTAAGATTCTGTTCTGGTGAACAGACGGCGGATTGATTTGCAAAAGCCGGGTGTGAAGCAGTCAATCCGCCGCTTGAATTATTGGCAGGGCAAACTCCGGCGGGCTGTAGCGAAAATTATTTCGCCAGCAACCGGCGCACGGTCAGAAGTCCGGCAAGGATGGCGATGCTCCCGCATATTAGATATGGCAGCGCGCGGGTGGAGTCGTTCAATCCGTAAAGCGTCGCGGCGAAAATCGGGCCGACGATGCGGGCGAGCGCCCCGGCGCTTTGGGCCACGCCGATGGTCGCCCCCTGCTCGGTGGCGGGCGTGAGGTTCGAGAGAAGTCCAAAGAGCGGCGCGCGGGACAGGCTGGAGCCGAGCGAGAGCAGCACGAGCACCGCGAGCATCGCAATCCACGGCTTGTCCGCCAAATGGAACACCGCCGACCAGTGCAACGGGCCGTTGCCGTGGATCAAGGGCAGCAGCACGAGGCTCGTTCCGGTCATCACGAGGCTGATGCAAATCAGTTTCGGTTCGCCAAACACCTTCACCAGCCTGCCAATCATGCCGCCCTGCACAAAGGCGGAAATCAAACCGCAAAAAACAAACAGCCAGATGACCGTGGTCACCGGATTGGCGACATCCACGGCCAGACCGAGATTGAAGTTGTCGTTGATGAGCAGCGGGAGCGTGCTTTCAAAGCAACTGAACGCGAACGTCGCGAGAAAGAAAATCAAAATGAGCAAACCGATTTTCGGTTGCGAGAACGTGTGACCCCATTGCGCGAAACGGGGACGGCTGGCGACGGGCGTGGTGTTCGGCTTCCAGCTTTCGGCGAGGATAAAATAGGCCAGCAGAAAATTCGCCGCGCACAGGGCCGCCGCAGTCCAGCCGGGCGCGGTCTCGCCGCCCAATTTCAACGCCACGCCGCTGATGGCGGGGCCGAAGATGAAGCCAAGGCCGAACGCCATGCCGATGAGTCCCATCCGTTTCGAACGGTTTTCCGGCGGCGTGATGTCGGCCACATACGCCTGCGCCACGGTGATGTTGCCGCCGCATGCGCCCGCGAAGAGACGCGACACCAGTAACGTCCCAAGCGCGACCGAATGATCAGCGAATCCCGAGCCGATGGCGAATATCACATACGAACACGCCGCGCCCGCCGTGCTGATGAGCAAAATCGGCCGGCGACCGTATCGGTCGGAGAGTTTGCCCCAGATGGGCGAGAAGACGAACTGCATGGCCGAGAAGGACGCGATGATGGCGCCGATCATCCAGCCGCTCGCGCCGTAGTGCCGGCTATACATCGGCACGAGCGGCACGACGATGCCGAAGCCGATGAGGTCAATGAAGACCGTGAGGAAAACCACGAGCATGGACGGTTTGCGATTCATAGTTGCAACAGGCGCGGAGTTTAGCGGCACAAGACGGAATTGACAGGACGTTTTTTATTTCCTCCTCGTCCTCGTCCTCCTGCTCATCCTCACCCTCAACTTGTCCGGAATTCGCGCGAGAAGATGCGGATGATGATGAGGAAGATTCGGGAACGAATTGAGATGAAAGTGACGATGAGGAGAAGCAGGAGGTTGAGGAGGATGCCGATGCGGGAGCCGTCATATATATATGCGGGAACCGCGCCGATGATTCGGGAACGACGACGGAGCATCCGGGAACCGTGACGGACCATGCGGGAACGGCGACGGACGACCGGGAAAGGCCGCCGGTTTGACCGGGAACGCCGTCGGACGACCCCGGAACCGTGTCGGACCGACCGGGAACGGCGTCGGACCATGCGGGAACCGTAACGGACGGTTCGGGAACGTCGTCGGAATGACCGGGAACGGCGACGGACAGGGCGGGAATCGTGTCGGACGATGCGGGAAAGGCGTCGGACGGGCGGGAATCGCGTCGGATTGGCCGGGAAACGTGTCGGACGGTCATTTTTTATCAAAAACCGGTCAAAAATCGGGTCAAATCATTCGGGGCTGCTGCCGATGGATAAAAGAGACAGATGTCAGCACGGTGCCAAACCAACCGCAACGCGGTTGAAGCATTCAACCCAGCGTTGGAGCAAAGCGACTACGCTGGGTGAACGCATAAAATGAAAACAACCCTGTCAGAAATCTCTGCAAAAGTAT
>PKZR01000110.1 GCA_003133815.1 Limisphaerales bacterium
TCGCGTCGCTGCTCTACCGCTTCTCGCCGGACCAGCTCCGCTTCGTGATGATTGATCCGAAAGTTGTCGAGCTGCAGCAATACAATGCCCTGCCGCACCTCGTCGTTCCCGTCGTGACCGATCCGAAAAAGGTTTTGCTCGCCCTGCGCTGGGTCGTGAATGAAATGGAAAAGCGCTACCAGATCTTCGCGCGCGTCAATGTCCGCAACATCAAGTCCTTCAACGACCGGCCCAAGGACAAGCTCGCCCCGCCGGCCGAGCCGGAACTGCCGCTCATGGCGAAAAAGGAAAAAGTCGAGCCGGGCGCGGACGGTTTTGCGGTTGAAGTGGACGAACAAATCGTCGTGCCGCGCGACGAGGACATCGTCATCCCCGAAAAATTGTCCTACATCGTCGTCATCATCGACGAACTCGCCGACCTCATGCTCGTCGCACCCGCCGATGTCGAGATGGCCATCGCCCGCATCACGCAGATGGCGCGTGCCGCCGGCATTCACTGCATCGTCGCCACCCAGCGCCCCTCCGTTGACGTCATCACCGGCGTCATCAAGGCCAACATTCCCGCGCGCATTGCATTTCAAGTTGCCGCCAAGGTGGATTCCCGCACGATTCTCGACGCGATGGGCGCCGACAAGCTCCTCGGCAAGGGCGACATGCTTTATCTCCCGCCCGGCTCCGGCAAATTGATCCGCGCACAGGGCGCGCTCATCACCGACAAGGAACTGGAGGACATCGTCGGCTTCATCGCCAAGCAGGCCAAGCCGAGCTACGAGATGGAAATCCACCAGCAGCTTTCAAAACCCTCGCCCGGAGCGGGCATTGAAAGCGGCATAGACGAGGACGAGGACATCATCCAGCAATGCATCGAAGTCATCCGCAGCGAACAGAAGGCGAGCGTCTCCCTCATGCAACGCCGGTTGCGCCTCGGCTACACCCGCGCCGCGCGCATCATGGACGAGCTCGAAGGCCGCGGCATCGTCGGCCCCAGCAAGGGCGCGGAGCCGCGCGACATCCTGATCGACCTCGACGGCGGCGGTGCAGACGGCGGGGATCAAAGCGCGGTCTAGCCACTCAAAATGGCCGGCTTTGAATACAACTTTGAATGGGATCCGCGCAAAGCCGCCATCAATCTGACGAAGCACGGCCTCAGCTTTGAAACTGCAGCCACGGTCTTTCAAGACGCCTCGTCCCTGTCAATGTTCGACGAAAAGCACAGCGCCGCCGAGGAACGCTGGATCACTTTGGGGCTGGATAATCAGGGTCAACTGGTGGTAGTGTGCCACACGTGGCGGGAGAACCAGCGTGGCGAGGCAAGCTGCCGCATCATCTCCGCGCGCAAAGCGAGCCGCAGCGAAGCGGCTCAATACAAGCATCGCAACACATGAAAAACGAATATGATTTTTCCCGGGCCGAGCGGGGACGCTTTCATCGTCCCGGCGCGCGGTTGAACCTTCCCGTCTATCTGGAACCCAAGGTCCGGGCGTGGGTGGCCGATGCCGCACAGGCTAGCGGCGAGGACATGGGCAAACTCGTCAACCGCCTCTTGAAAAAAGAAATCAAGCTCGCGGGCTCGGCACATTGATGCCAGATGAATGCCAGCGATCGCTACTTGAAATTTGTCCAGTGGAACGAATCGGATTCGCTCTACGTCGGCTTCTGTCCTGATCTTTATCCTTGGGGCGGCATCTGCCACGGCGTCACCGAGGAGGAAACCTATCATCAGCTCACCGAATTGGTGCGGGAAGAAGTCGAGGAACTGACCCGCGCCGGCAGACCGCTGCCCGCACCAGCCACTCGCCCGATGCGTGATGCGGTTTTAGCCTGACAACAAAGGGAGTGCCATGCTGCGGCGGCACGGACGGCGGCAATCAAAGCGCGGTGTGAAAATGGCAGGGCGCGTCACTCTCTGCGCGCCGTGGCTTCGCTTCACTCCTCCGCGATGGGCGACAGCGATGCCGCGATTTTGCCATGGGAATCGTTCACGACCACCAGTCCGCCGATGGGCACGTGGGAGATGATGACTCCGGCATGACCGTGCTGGCCGTTGACGGTGATGAGTCCGCCATCAAGGCTGTTTGCGGCGATCTTCACCCCCACCTTCATGTCCGGCGTCAACGCCAGCAGCTCGCCGTTGTCCACCGTGCTGGCCATGGTGATGCGCGCATGGCCGTCGTCATGCACGGCGCTGATGATTCCGCCAAACTCGGTGGCCTTCATCGCCGCGCGCGGCTTGCCGGCCTCGCACACACCCACCTGACCGCATCCCTCATCGCCCAGCACCTTCAACTGAAGGCCGACTTTGTTCTCCCTGCCGTAGAGTTCAAATGTAGGTTCCTTGCCGTCCATCCGCAAACTGGCCCTGTATTGGTTGTCATCGCCGAAGAGGCTCAGCTCAGGCACGCCCTTGTCCACCTCCATGACGATGCGCGACTTTTGATCCTTGCCCATCACGGACACAAACGCCCCGTCCTCTCCGCACATGATGTTGACCTGCGACCGGCATTGATCGCTGGGGTGAAACAACTGGAAACTGGTGCAGCGGATGGTCAGGTAGGCGGAACACGGCTTCCCGTCGTCATCCTCATACGCAGGCTGGTAATTGAGAAAGGGACGGTATTGATCCATCTCCTGACGGAGGCGGGCCACTTCCTGTTTCAATTCGGTGATTTCTGATTCAACGTTCATAATTTTTTAAGAGTTGCGGTTCGTGATCTGGCCCGGCGCAGGCGGCAGCGGATGCGGAAGGTTTGATTCACCACTGGTATTGCAAAAACGCGGCGGGTTGACAACAAATAATAAATTTTGCCCGCCCGGCATCGTCATGTCTTTGGTGCGGCAGGGCGCGCAGTCCCCTGCGCNNCTTCGGTCGTTCCCGTTCCGCGCAAAGCGTCCTGGACTGCGGCAGCCCCCTGCCGCTTTTCCATCAGCCCACACCCCGGCATCTGATTTGGACTCCCCTTTTTCCCGACCGAAAATAGCCCGGCCTTTTAAGGCTGGGTTGTCCGCGCCAGCCGGTTCCAAGTCCCGTCCGGGACGAAAGGTCCTTGCGGACGGCCACCCTGTTTTCTGCCGTCCCTGAACGGGACTTTTGATGGCCGCGCGCAAGCACCCCAGCCATGAATGGCTCGGCTATTGTCAAAAACACCCGGAGTTCCCCCGCCAAACCGCCAAGTGTGGCTTTTAAGTGGAATTATGTAATGACGGAAGTCCGGGGTAGGGACAGCGCACTGCGCTGTCCCCGTCGCCGAGNNAGCGCAGCGTCAGGCGACGGAATAATGGATTACTTGCCACAATCGTTCCGTCCTGACGGACGGGGACGCCGCAGCGCGGCATCCCTACCTTTGCATCCTCGATCAAAGGCAAAATCCCTCATTTCAGCCACCTTTTTACCAAAACATCAAAACACCCGCATAAAATCTACC
>PKZR01000019.1 GCA_003133815.1 Limisphaerales bacterium
TCGCGGCATTCAAAATGTCTTCGCCCTTGGCGACGATGTCCGCGCCCATCCAGCTCGCGAGCACCGGCTTATTGGGAATGTGCGCGTAGGGCTTGAGGCATTCGGCGGTCGCGGTCGGATCAGTCATCGCCTGCGGCGTGAGAATGACGAGGATGCCGTCGGTGTTCGGGTCTTTCGACGCGATTTCCAAGGACTTGGCGTAAAGCTCCGGCTTGGCGTCGCCGATGATGTCCACGGGATTGTTGTGACTCCAAGTGGACGGCAAAATTTTGTTGAACGCCACCATCGTCTCGGGTTTCAACTCGGCCAGTTGTCCGCCGCTGGTGATGAGCATGTCCGTGGCGATGACGCTGGGGCCGCCAGCGTTTGTCACTATGGTCAGGCGCGGGCCTTTCGGACGCGGCTGTTTCGACAGAACTTCCGCCATGTCGAATAATTCAGAGATGGTATCCACGCGCAAAACGCCGACGCGTTGAAACGCCGCCTGCAATACCTCGTCGCTGCCCGTGAGAGAGCCGGTGTGTGACGCAGCGGCCTTGGCGGCTGCGGCGGTGCGGCCGGGCTTGATGACGATGATCGGCTTGGTCAACGCCACCTCACGCGCGGCGGACAAAAACGCACGTGCGTCGCCGATGCTTTCCATGTAAATGACAATGCTCTTTGTGTTCGGGTCGTCGCCGAGATGATAAATCAAATCGCCCCAGCCGACATCGAGCATTGAGCCGAGCGAAACGAACGCGCTGAACCCGACGTTCTCGCGCAGGCTCCAGTCCAGTACCGCCGTGCAAAGCGCTCCGCTCTGGCTGATGAAGGCGACGCTTCCCGGCCGAGCCATGTCGGCGGCGAACGTCGCGTTTAATTTCCCGGTCGGCACCATCACGCCCAGACAGTTCGGGCCGACAATCCGCAAACCGCCGCGTTGTGCCTCGGCCATGATCTGCCGTTCCAGTTCCACACCGGTCGGTCCGATTTCCTTGAATCCGGCTGAAATGATGATTGCACCGCGCACGCCCATTTCAACGCAATCGTGTATGATGCCCGGCACGCTTGGCGGCGGCGTGATGACGATGGCCAGATCGGGTTTTCCCGGCACAGCCTTGATGTTCGGATACGCCTTGATGCCGAGCACTGTGTCGCGCTTGGGGTTGACCGGATAGAGCGTGCCGGCAAATCCGCCTTTCTGGAGATTTTCCAGGATGGTGCGGCCAACGCTGTTGGGCGTCTCGGTCGCGCCGATAATGGCGATGGTCTGCGGCGAAAAAATCGGATCGAGCGGACGCCGCCGCGTCTGATGCAAAATGTCGTGGGCGGCTTCGAGCTTGTCGGAGGAAATGGTTGGCGTGTTCATATTATGTCTGTGTCATTCATTTGTTCGTCACGGGAACATGCTGACAGCGAAAAGGCTAAAAGACTTCCCATGCTTTGGCAAAGGCTCTCCATATATTGCTCAAACGATATGTCCGACAAGAAAATCGGCCCCCGCGATGGTTTTCTTTTGTTGCCGCATCATTTTTCAGCTAAACTCTCCGGTGAAACATTATGTTAAAAAAAATCTTTTCCCCCGGTAATGATTCAGCGGCAACCAATCTGGCCCTGTTTGTGATGCGACTCTGGCTGGGACCAACGATGTTTTTCAACCACGGCCTCGACAAGCTCGTTAATTTTCACGACAAGGCTGCGACCTTTCCAGACCCGCTCGGCATCGGCCATCCCGTGAGCCTTGCGCTCGTGATGTTCGCCGAAGTCGTCGGATCCGCGCTGCTGACCATCGGGCTGCTCACGCGATTTGCCGCACTGACGCTGGTGATAGACCTGTTCGTCGCTTTTTTGATGGTGCATCAAACGACCTTGAACGGTTCTCACGGCGGTGAACTGGCGTTTATTTATCTGTCGGGATTCTCTGCACTGCTCATCGCCGGCGGCGGGATGATCTCGCTCGACATGGTGGTTTTCGGCAGGAACAAAAAAGGCTGAACCGTCCGTTCCACTTCACTTGATGGACAGCGCTATTTTGATTTGGTTGACGGCTTCGTCGAGGTGTTTGGTGATGCGCTGCTGATCCTTGACGGAGGAGGAAGCGAGCACATTGGAGATCAGCCCGCTGGCTTCGCGCAACTTGTCGTCGGACAAAGGCTGCGGCTCGTTGTCCTTGAGATCACCGGAAAGATCCAAGCCGAGCAGCTTGGCGGCGGCTTAAATCTGGCGCATGGCCCTAACACGATGTCCTTTGTAATCATGGTCGCCCGTGACCAGGATATGACAGGCGTGATGCAACATCCCGGCCTCCGCCGAATCGCTGAACGCAACCGGTTACAGTTCGTTCTCACCGGCAATTGAAACGCTTAATGCCTGCTCTCTTGGCGATGTGGTCGCGCGGAGATTTGCGCCAAAGCCTAGTATGGACGCAAACCCCAAAAAATTTACGGCATTTGAAAAAGATGTTGTGTTCATACAATGGATACGGACGCCAGCATAACCGTTGAGATTTCATAGGCAAATGGCTTTTGAACTTGTAATTGACCGGCAACGGGTCTGCGACGAACAAATCCGCCGCTCCCCCGAATTTTGAAGCACTCCCCCTATTTATTCAGGCTCTCCCCCTATTTTTGGTGGTGTTTCCACTCTTTTTTAAATCATTCCCACTATTTCGACTGGCGTTTAACATATTTATTTAGGTTCTTCTCCTATCATTGAAAATATTTCCCCTATTTTTAAGAGCGTTTATCCTATTTCTAATGGTATTACTACTATTTCTTGAAGCATTTCTACTATCTATTGAGGTATTACCCCTATTTCAATAATCATTTACATTCTTTCTTGAATCATTTATACTGCTTGAACATTCACAAATCACACCATAAAACCTGCAAAACCTATGAATTCCATATCAAAACAGCCAAATCCGCCGCTGATGCCGTTCAAGAAATTCGTCGAGGCCATCGGTGCGCCGGTGCGGTGCGACATCCTTGGAGCATTGAGCGATGGCGAAGCCCGCATGGTCAACGAAATTGCCAAAATCATCGGGCAAAAACCGGGGCTGGTGTCCAAGCATCTAGCCGTGCTGCGCAGCGCGGGGTTGGTGGTGCTGAACCGGCGGTTGTATCAGGTGCCGGCGGCCTACATCTCCGACGCCAGCAAAAGGCATCTGGATTTCGGCCACGGCCTCCTGCGCCTGCCGGATGAAAAGGGCCTGCCGACGTTGTGAAGTTTTTGACACGAATTTCACGAATTGGAGGAAGTCCGTCAGATTTGGCATATTTTTAGAAGATGCCATGGGAATTTAGTCGAACTCAGGAGTGGGAACGCTTTCTGATTCGATAATGTAGCCGCAAAAATACAAATCCAAAAATATTCAACAAATGGTTTGTGCGAAGCTCTCCTTTGTCCGAATAAACGTGGATACATTCCTTCAGAGTGCGGACATAACGCGCCCATGCATTTCCGTTTTCGTCACGAACTACAAAATAAAATCCAGCGTCACCGAATCCTTTTCCGTCAGAATGGAGCTTGAGCGAGCCATCGGCACATGCTTCCGGCCTCAATATCACTGTGGCGTGGCCGTTCGGCAATGGGAACACCACTTTGACACATTGCTTACCGAATTCCGGTGGCACGCAGTAGGAGTAAAGCCCCACATAAATAACATTGCCACTGTCAGCCATTGTTCGCAGCCAGCCGACCAAACGTATCGCACCCGTATTCCTTTCCGTCAGATGGATGATGTCACTGGTGATACCACGGCTGGTTTCCAGCGGCGAAATCGGCATATGCAATTGTTGCAGTCGATAGCTAAACAAGAACCGTAGCAGCCAGCCGAATGGTCGAAACACGCTGCACCATTCTGACCACACGTCCATTTCAAAATCTGACGTCGCTTGGTAAAATCTCACAACTTCCGGTGAGACTTTTTCAGCAGGAAAATCATCCGACCGCAGGTCTAAAAAGTTTTTTATCAATCCGCCATGCTTCGGATTGACGGAACATTCGCAATTTAACGTGGCCGCGAGCCTCGTAAAATAATCGGGGCCAATTCGAGTGCTTGCGCCGCTGGTGCCAAGAAGCCATTCGTTGGCTGCTGGATTAATTCTCCTGCCGGTTAAACAAACCCAGCGTTGCGTAATCCAATCCGTCAAAAAACCGTGTTGCTCACCTAGCCATGGAGTGGAGCAATTCATACGCAACTCGGAATTAAGTCAGCATCACCAGAAATTCCTTTTCGTCCAAAATCTTCACGCCCAGCTCCTGCGCCTTGGTGAGCTTGGAGCCGGCTTCGGTGCCGGCCAGCACGTAATCCGTTTTCTTGCTCACGCTGCCGGACACTTTGCCGCCAGCGGCTTCAATCTTCGCCGTCGCTTCCTCGCGCGTCAGCGTCGGCAGCGTGCCGGTGAGCACAAATGTTTTGCCGGTAAACGGAGCGCCGAGCCTTGCTCGGCCAGTTGCGTTGGCGTCGTCCGACATGCCGAGCAATGCTCGGCGCTCCGGCGTGATGCCCAATTCGCGGATGCGGACGAGAACTTTCTTGCCGGCAGCCGATGCAAAGAAATCCAGCACGCTCGCCGCCGCCACCGGGCCGACTTCCACCAGCTTCGCTTTCAATCCGCCCGCTGCCAGCCGCGATTCAATTTCGGCAATCTCCGCCTTGAGTTC
>PKZR01000367.1 GCA_003133815.1 Limisphaerales bacterium
AACCGGCAATACTGGCTTCGCATCCGGCAAAGTTTTTACGAGGATTATCCCGGACTGTGCGCGATTCTCGGCGACAAAAAATTCGAACGCCTCGCCGGTGCCTATCTCGCGAATTATCCGTCGCAATCCTTCACGCTGCGGAATCTCGGTTCGCGGCTCGTGAAATTTATTCAAGAAGAGCCTCGCTGGGTTTCGCCGCACAAGCAACGCGCGCTTGACCTTGCGCGCCTGGAATGGGCGCACACCGAGGCTTTCGACAACGAAGCCAGATCACCCCTCAAGCTTGATGACCTCGCCGGCCAGGACGCCGCGAAAATCCGTCTGCAATTGCAGCCGCATTTGACGCTGCTGAAATTGGACAACGAAGTGGATGATTTTCTGATCGAGTTGAAAAGGAAATCCGGCCTGCGCAGCGAAGCCAGCAACGCGATGGAACAAAATCGGCGTCACAAAAAGACGCGGCTGGCGGGCAGGTTGAAGCGCAAAACCAATTTTCTGGCCGTCCATCGTTACCAGGATCTGGTCTATTACAAACGACTTGAGCCGGGACAATTCCGGCTTTTAACCGCGCTGCAAAACGGCGCGACCTTGGAAAAAGCCTGTGCTGAACTGGCCGGTTTGAAAATCTCCGGTGATCTGGGCGCGACAATTCAACAATGGTTCACAAGCTGGGCCGCGCTCGGCTGGTTTTGCAGTCTGAAACAATCCAAATAAAATTATGACAAGCTCAAACAAGGTCGGAATTTTGGCAAACATTTACTGTCTCTGGGTCAAGGCCGTCAGTTGCCTGCAATCGCCACTGCTGCTGGTGATGCGGCTGTATTGGGGCTGGCAGTTTTTCCAGACCGGCAAGGGCAAGCTGATGAACCTCGACAGGGTGACGGGCTTTTTCGAAAGCCTCCACATCCCTCATCCGCACCTGAACGCCATCATGGCCGGGTGCACGGAATGTTTCGGCGGACTGTGCCTGCTGCTCGGCCTTGGTTCGCGCGTGCTGACGATTCCCCTCATCGTGACCATGTGCGTGGCCTATGTCACCGCCGACCCGGACCGGTTGAAAGCCATCTTTAGCGACCCGGACAAATTTGTGACCGCCGATGAATTTCTTTTCATGCTCACCGCCGTCATCGTTTTGATATTCGGGCCGGGCAAATTTTCGCTGGACTGGCTCATCGGGAAGAAATGCTGCAAGACCTCCGGCAAAACTGAAAAGGCTTGATCCTAGTTTGAAGGCGAAGCGCGGGACTACTTTTTTTCAGCCTCAATGCTGGCAAAAAGGCTTTCCAGGCTGTTGAGCCGTGTTTGGTGCGTCTGATTATTGACGTTCAATATCTGGCGCAAATAATCCACACCGTCGGGGACGTTGCGGATTGATTTCGGCAGCAACGCGCCCGCCGCATTGGCATGGCCGCCGCCCTGGAATTTCTCCGCCGTCTTGAGCGCCTCGCCATTGCGGCTGCGGAAGCTGGCGAAAACCAGGTTGCCACGACGGAACAACGTGAGCAGCACGGTATATTTTGTCGCCTGCTGCTCGAGCATCTGATGGATGATGAGGTTGTTGTTGCCGATTATCGTGTCCACGAAACCGATGTTCCCGCTGATCTCCGTGATGTTCGACTTGCTCCACTCGAAGCCGATGGGATTTTCGATGCGGCGCTTCACCGCCATGACCTCCAGCAGCGGATGGTCGAGAAGCCTTTCGATTTCGCCGCCGATGAGCGTGTGCAGGTTCCAGAACTGGTAGATTTTGACGAGGTTCGCGTAATCGCTCGCCACCACGAAATCGGGGTCATCCTCCAGGAACAGGTCGGCGACGTTGTTCAGATGCACTAGCCGGTCGAGCGCGGGCGAATGAATGCCGTGTTCCTTGCAAAGCTCGTAGCAGAGCAGCCCGGCGGACTTGTTCACGTCATGGATGAGCCGCGCGTTTTTCGGGACCACTTCCGTCACATGATGGTCAATGACCACCCAGTCGGGCTTGTCCATGCGCGATTCAAAGGTGAAGTCTGTGACCCACGCAGCGCGTTCGCGCAATTCGCGCTGTTTCCAGAAATTGTAATGATGCGCCTCCAGCGGGATGTCCGTGCCGAACAGTTTTTTGGCGAGCTTTTGCAGCAGCGCGCCCGCAACCAAACCGTCGAGGTCGCTTTCGTGGGTGAGGATCACATCTGGTTTTGGCAGGGCATCCATGGCGGCGGGAATTTAATCCAATTGCAGACGCGTGGCGAGCCGGAAACGGATGTTGTTTTTCTTATGGCAAAATGGACCTGGCGTTGTTTGTTCAAGGGCGTAAGAACGAAACCTTCCAATTCAATAAATCAGCACGAGTACTGCCGTCGCTTATGATTTGACCGGAAGGCTTTATGACATCCTTTTTAACCCTTTTCTGGCGGTGAGAAAGCCTTTTTGCTGGGTTTTTGACGTTTCTGTCCGTTTGGGAGGCCTTTCTCCCTCATCGGGAGACCTTTGTCGGTCTCTGACAAACCTTTCTCCCTTCTCGACAAACCTTTGTCAGGGAGGGAGAAACGTTGGTCGGAGAGGGAGAAAGGTCTGTCAAAAGGTCAAAAAGCAGTTGGAACAGTCCAAAAAGGCCGGTCGGAATGCCCGAAACCAGCCTCACCACAGGAAAAAACCCTCCCGCCGCGCCCGAAACCTTGACCGGTCATGGAGAAACCATTCCCGACGAGTGAGAAGGGCTTCTCACCCGGTCGAAAAACAGCGTCTGGAGGTGAAAAAGCTGGTTCACGGAGACTGAAACCCGTTTTGCAGCCGGAAAATCCATTTTTAAGCTTGAAACAAACCCGTATTGAGGCTGTTCGTGCCGGGCAGGCTTTGTCCGGAGGTCTCACGCCGGAATTTGAAGTGTTTTACGAATCCGGCAGATTTTGCCTCTTCGGAAAAAACTTCCCTCCGTCCGGAAATTTTCATTCCCTCAATGCCTGCACTTTGATAAATAAGGATTGATTCCAATTTTCCCATGAAAAACATCCCTCTTATGCTCCGTTGCTGGTTGTTCGCGGCGCTGGTTGCGTGCCTGTTCCCGCTCGCGCAGGACGCGACGGCCCTCGACCGCACGAACATCACTTTCAAAATCTTCCAGTTCCCCCCCGACAAGATTCCGCGCATCGACGGCGAGACCGACGATTGGGCTATGGTGACGGGCGATTACGTCATCGGAATGGACCAACTGTTGGACGACGAAGGCGGCCACACCAAACCTGACCCGAAAGGTCTGGACGTGCGCGTGCGAGTCGGCTGGGTGAAGGGACTCAACCGGCTTTATTTTCTTTACGAGGCCTACGACAACTACTGGGATTTTTCCCGGCCTGATCTGCACAACGACTTTTTCGAGGTGGTGGTGGACGGCGATGCATCCGGCGGGCCGCTGATTGACCAGGGTCACCGCGATGTGTGGACGCCCGAAGGCGTGGGGCCTGTGATGAGCGTGCCCGACAGGCGCCTTGATCCGGACGAACTCCATTGGGCAACCCACGGCGTTCAGGCGCAGAACTATCACATCTTCACGCCGGCAAAAGACAAGGATTGGTGCATGGCGTGGGGTTCGGCGACGTGGATCAAGGAACTGCCGTGGGCCAACGCCGTTTGCAAATACGACTTCAACCCCGGCGAGTCGGGCCACCTTGTGCTGGAATTTTGGATCACTCCATTTGACTACGCCGGGCCGGAAGGGCCGCAGCGCGCCGTCGAAAGCGTGCTCTATGAAAATAAGATCATCGGACTGTCCTGGGCGGTCGCGGATTACATCAACCCGACAAACAACGCACGCAGTTTTTGGAATCTTTCCCGCCACCACACCATGTACGGCAACGCCTCCGAGTTGTGCGCCTTCAAGCTTATGCCGCTTGAACCGCAGTTCCTCCCAAAAATCGGCGCGCAATGGTCATGGAAGGTCGTGGACATGGACCGCCGCCTCGTGGCGTTTAAGGATGAATCCATCGGAAAAATCACGTCATGGAAATGGGATTTCGGCGACGGTGAATTTTCCACCGAGCAAAACCCCATTCATCAATACCGGCGCGTGGGAAATTTTGTCGTCATCCTCGACATCGAAGGTCCGGACGGCAAGGCGCGCCGTTCAAAAGTCTGGGACGTTCAGCTAAAATAAAATATTCGGATAAAACTCCCTGCGGTGCACCCAGGATTTAGCCGGAACTCACCTTAATCTCCTTCAACAGGTTGAAAATGCTTTACCCATCTGTCGCCGCATGAAGTCGGGCAAGAAGTCCTGTTCTGCGGCCAAAACCGGCAATGCCCGACAGCAATGAGAGGTAGTCCAACGCATCGGTGGGAGGCACCGCCAGGAGGAAAAGATATTCGACCGGCCACGATTCCTGCATCCCCCAGATCAACGGCTCGCTGGCGCGCCCGATGACCAGCGTCAACCGCCTGACCTGCGTGCTTCGCGCGTGAGGTGTGGCGATGCCCGTCGGCAGCGCCGAATTGGAAAGAAACTCGTGGTTGATCGCGGCGTCATAAAACGAGAGTATGTCACCGATGATGCCCTGCTCGTGCAGCCGTGTGCTCAATTCCTCGATGATTCCCGCCGGGTCGGACTCGCGCAACCGCGGAACAATCAGCTCCGGGCGTGTATAATCAGCGATGGAGACCGCCGTGTCTTTGCATGAAATCTCACAAGGCATGCGCCAGTTGCTTGCGGCTTTTTTTCGCGGCTGTCTTGCCAGTGGCTGGTTCAACGTTAACTTCAGCCGTGTCTTCCACAAGGCATAGATAACGCTGGCAGTTGTCGCACAGGCGAATTTCATCATCGTGCCTCAGGTCCATGACTATGGCCAGCGGCACGCGCATGTGGCATCCCGTGCAGGTCTGGTGACGGAGCAGCGCGACGCCTTTTTTGCCCTTGTCGCCGAGGCGATCATAGTGGCTTAAAATCGGTTTTGGGATTTTCGCGCGCAATTCCGCGATGCGCTCCTCGATGTTCGGTTGGATTGTCTCGTCAAATTCGAGCGATTGAAGCTCGAACAGGGTTTGCATCATTTGTTTCATAATATGATTTCCGCGCGCAGGGCGGCGGCCCGGGTGGGGCTGATTTCGGCGGACAGGAGACTCGAACTTCTGATGGGCTATCATCCACTGGCTCTCATGCCCCCGCCGAAATCAACCCCGCAGGAAACCGGCGCCGGTTCCTCCACCGTAGCGCCGGTTCCTGCGATAAATAGTTGCATTCGGTGCAACTGGTTGCGGGTTGGCTTAATGCTGCTTTCGCATCTGGCGGCGCGAGTTCTTGGGTAACACCGGACGTGTCGCCGGCGCGGGCGCTGCCGGAGCAGCCGGGGCCGGATTGTTGTTGGTTGGTTTGCATGCACAGGCCGATGCAGCCGGCACCGGCATGGTTGTAGTCGCTGAAG
>PKZR01000135.1 GCA_003133815.1 Limisphaerales bacterium
TCTGTCGGACCGGGCACATTGGTTGGATTCCAATTGGATGGATTGCTCCAAATGCCTGCTGTGGGGTTGATCCAAGTGATGGTGTCGGCGTTTGTGCTGCCGGCCATGGCGAGTGATGCCAGCACAACAAAGGTTGCACGCGAAAGTCCACCAAGGCGGGTGAGTAGATTTTGAATTTGAAATTTCATAATGGTTTGATGAAGTTTTTCTCCTTAAAGCAGAAATGCATGCTTCCAAGAAGCATAAAAAACCACGTTAACAGCTTTAAGAATATAGAATCTTGGATATGTAGTCAAGTCAGGTCGCAAGCATTTGTTACATGGAAAAATTCTTTCTCAATGTTACAACGGGCTGTAAATGCCCCTGATATTCGTTGAACTATTGAACAAAGGCGCACCACGCAAGCCTGTGCAGACAAATTTCTCAAGTCTGCTTCATTTCAACCGATAAGTTGGGTGAGAACCGGCAAAAGCTGGTGAAAAACTTAAAATATATGAATGTTTCCAGCGTCAGTTCGGCAACAAATCCGTATCAAGCCTCCTCCACGGACGGTTTCAACCAGTTGTTCAGCGACTTTAAAGGCATTGGCGGCAGCATCCAATCCGGGAACCTGACCTCGGCGCAAACCGCCTTGACGAGTTTTGAAAACGACCTGCAAAGCAGCACCGGCACAAATCCGTTGACCAAGCTTTTCAGCAACAACAGCACGCTCAGCACCGATCTCACCAATTTGCAGAACGCGCTGAAATCGAACGACCCTTCGGGAGCGCAAAGCGCATTCAAAACCCTGACGCAGGACATGCAGACCGCGATGAAAACACAGGGAACCAAGCGTCATCATCACCACCATCATGCGGACAATGACGCTTCCAGTTCCTCTACATCGAGCAATTCGACGAATTCGACGGCCAGTTCCTCCAGCACAGGCATCGGGCTAAACGTCCAGGCCTGACGAGGAAAATCTTTTTCACGACGGCGGGTGGGAGGTTGCCTCACTTGGGCTTCATCTGCTGGAACTAACCATTTTCCAACAGGAATGATCATCTTTCCGATAGGAATTGCCTAATTTCCGCTAGGAATTGACCCGATTCCAACTGGAATGGTCGCGCAGCGGGAAGGAATTGTCATGCGGCGGGAATGAATTATCCCCATTCTGGAATGAATTGTCATCTTTCCGACTGGAATCGTCACTTTTCCAACAGGAAATGCCTCGCTTCCGACCGGAATTGCCATGATTCCAACAAGAAGGATGACTTTTCCGGCGGGAAAATCCGCTTTTCCACATGATTTTGCCGTTTTATGCCTATTTCGGCTTCAACTGCGGGAAGATGGTCCAACAGGATTTCCTTCAGCGGGGCTTTGACAAATAGGGCACGGAAATTTTTGCATTTAACGAAATTTCACTTCGGCTTGGGCTGCGGAAACAAAATCCCGTCACGCCATTTCCAATTCCACCGGCGCGTGGCTGGCGAGGAGTTCTTTCAAGGTGTCCACCTTGCGCGAGGCGTTGAGAATTTCCAGGCTCACGAGCGCGCCGGTGTCGTCCAAATCGGCGAGGACGCCGGGGCGGATTTCTTCCGTCTCGTCAATCGCCTTGCTTTTCAGGACGATCAGCAACGTGTCCGTTTCTTTGTCGTAGGTCAGTTTCATGTCGCGCCTTTCCAATACCGTTTGAACTGTGAAACAATACTTGTTTTAACGCAAAGACGCAAAGGCGCAGAGTCGCAAAGAAACATTTTACCATTGCGTCTTGGCGTCTTTGCGCCTTTGCGTTGAAATCACTTTGGCTTCAACTGCGGGAACAGGATCACGTCGCGGATGCTTTCCTNNCCGCCGGCCTGATGTTCCAGCGTGGCGCGCTGCGCGATGGGATCGTTCTGCTCGGTGTAGCCGGGCGAAATTTCCTGGCCGTTGATGCAGCACTCGAAGACCTCGACGGTCGTCGGGTCGTCGGGCGAAAGCTTGGCGAGCGGCACGAGTTCCTTGGGCAGATGCGTGACGAACGTGGGCTGGATGAGCGTCGGCTCGATCAATTTTTCAAACACCGCGCCGGTGACTTCAAAGTCCTCGTAATTTGTTCCAATTTCACCAGCGAGTTTTAATTCTTCAACTGCGCGCCGCCGCCGTTCTACTGGCGATACGTCAAACCAATCTTTGCCAACGAATTCGCAAACTAAATCTTTATACTTGGCCTTTTTCCATTTCGTGAGGTCAATTTCTGGATTTTCTATTTCCAAAAAGAGACTCATCAATGGGCCTTTGAGACCTTCTGCTAACGAAGCGGCTATCGGTCTGACTAAATCTTCAAGCTGTTCAACTGAATTGATTTTTTCAACTTTGGTTTTCAATTCAGGCGTGGCCTTTGCCGCAATTATTTCGCTTGCCCAGTCTCTAATTGAGAAAGCAGCTTCACTCGCAATCTCTATTCCTGGTTTGGACTCCAAGGTATTTCGCAGACCCCACAATTTATCTCTTAATGAACGAATTGATTCAGCATACGCTTTATTTTCTTCAGGCGTTCTTTGACCAATGTTCTCAAATTCTTGCGCGGAATATTCATCAAGTGCTTTCACCGCTCGGTCAATAGCAGCGGCAATTGAACCAGATTGTTTCCTCGGAATTTTCAGTGTTCCCAAAACTTTCTGCGCCACGGTCGTGATGAGCGACTCCACCGTTTCCATCATCGTCGCGTAATCGCCGAACGCGCAGTAGGCTTCGAGCATCGTGAATTCGGGATTGTGCCGGCGCGAGAGGCCTTCGTTGCGGAAGTTTTTCCCGATCTCAAACAGCTTGTCAATGCCGCCGACGAGCAGCCGCTTGTGGTAAAGCTCCAGCGCGATGCGCAGGTAGAAATCGCAGCCGAGCGCGTTGTGAAAGGTCTTGAACGGCTGCGCCGCCGCGCCGCCGGGAATCGCCTGCATCGCCGGCGTCTCGACCTCGACGTAGTTGCGTTCGTGGAAAAAATTCCGGATTTCGTGGATGATCGCGCTGCGCTTGAGCATCACGTCTTTCACGTCGGGATTCGCGATGAGATCGAGGTAGCGCTGGCGGTAGCGGATTTCAGTGTCCTCGAGTCCGTAATACTTTGCGGGCGGCGGACGCAGTGCCTTGGCGAGAATCACGAAGCTGGTGAGCTTGACGGAAATTTCGCCGGTCTTGGTCGTGAACATCGTTCCCTTCACGCCGATGAAGTCACCAAGGTCGAGGTGCTGGAAGATATGAAACTGTTCGTCTCCGAGGACATTTTTCTGCGCGTATACCTGGATGCGGCCGGACTGGTCGCGGATGTCAATGAACATGGACTTGCCCATGTCCCGGTGCGCCGTGATGCGCCCGGCCAGCGCCGTTTCGCGGCCTTCGACGTAATTTTTTCGCGCGGCATCGCAGGTTTCCGTCGGCGAAAATTTATTTTGGAACGGGTCAATGCCCTTCGCGCGCAAGGCGGCGAGCTTGGCCTTGCGCTGTTCGATCAATGAATTCGTGTCGTCCATAAATGTAGCGGCTATCAATCAAACACAAAATTGGCCGGGAAACCAAGAAGCAAAAGGCGGAGCTTGTAGAGGCGCTCTATAAGCGTCCTTTCCGACGGTCACAGACCGCCGCTACAGCGACGAGGCGGCGCACTTCACGCAATCGTCGCCAACTTGCTCTCGGCGGCTTCCCATTCGGGCGTGGCTGCGGCGAGCCGTTCCTGGACGTTCGCGAGTTCGCGGTTGATTTCCTGCGCGCGGCCGGGCTTGTTGTAAGTTTCCGGATTTTCCAGTTCAGCGGTGAGTTCCACCTGCTTCGCCTCAAGTTCCTGGATTTCCTTTTCCAGCTTGTGAACCAGTTGCTGCTGCGCCTTTTTTTCGCCGGAACGCGCCTGACGTTGCTGTGCTTCGAAACGTTTCTGTTCCTTGCGGTCAATTTTTATCGTCGGCGTGGAATGCTTGGTTTGCGGTGCAGCGGCTCCGTTGGTTCCGATGGAAGTCAAAGCGGCGCGTGCGGACGACGCCTTGGTTTTGTCCAAGTAATATTGGTAGCCGCCCGGATAATGTGTGAGATGGCCGGCATTGACGTGGACGACGTGGCCGGACAGCGCGCGGATGAAATAAACGTCGTGGCTGATGAAAACGAGCGTGCCCTTGAATTGTTTCAGCGCATAAACCAGCGCGTCAATGCT
>PKZR01000349.1 GCA_003133815.1 Limisphaerales bacterium
CACGTCCCGCCGCCTCGTCGCTGAGCTTGTTGGTGAAAGCGTGGTCGCGCACATCGCCGTGTCCGACAAAAAATTCCACCGCGTGTTCCCTGGCGAGTTCGGCGACAAATGCCTGGTCGGCGTTCGACTGCTCGCCGCGCAGTCCGTGATTGAAGTGCGCGCCCGCGAGCACGATGCCCAGCTCGGTCCGCAACTCCAGCAGCACGCGCAGCAGCGCAACGAGCATCCCGGCGATGAGCGCGATGCGAAGACCGTCAATTGCGAACAAGTGCATTGTGCCGGCTCGCAGAAATGGATCGCCGATGTCGCCGGTGAATGCGGTTCGCCAGCCGAGCGTCATGGCCCAAAGCAATCGCAGCGGCTCGTCTTCGATTGGCAGGCCGTATGCCAGCGTGCGTTTCGACCAATTGAGAAAAAGGTCGGTCAGCGGCGGGGAGGTTGAGGCCGGTTCGCGCAATTGCCAGTCGTTGGTTGAATCGGTTTTAAGCTCGTAGTAAATGCCGCGTGTCTGCAAATAGTCGCGGTCGTCGAAAAGCCCCTCGGCCAGCGGAAATGGTGGACGTGCGATGACGCCGGATATTTCGACGGGTTGTCCGGCGAAATAATTCCACGGCAAGGCGGATGGCGTGGCGACAATGATCTTGCCAAGCGCGGGCTGCCAATTCCCTTCGCGGCGGATTTCGGTGACACGGACTTGTGCCAGCGAATGTTCCGACGGTTCGCCGTCGCGTTCGGAAACTTTCAATTGCGGTGTCTGGATTAAAATTCCCCGAACGGTTGCGATTTCGGCATCGTTGCCGACGAGATTTCTCAAATCCACCGGTGAAATGATTTCCGTGTGAAAAACCAGGTTCGTCCAGCCGGCGAGCGCGAGCAGTATGCAGATTAAAACCGGCCGGAATTTATTGAGGACAAGTGCGAGGACGAGCGTGAAGAATGAGGCGGCAAAAAGCGCGGTGAGCGGGGGCTGGAAAATTTCCGCCAGCAGCAGTCCGGCGGCGTAACACGAAACGACGGCAACCAGCGGGCGTTTCATAAAGAATCATTGTTGTTTTCGCAACCGGAAGATAATCCAAAAAGCGAGAAGACCGATGGCGCCCCCGGCGGTGTCTATGAAAACGTCCGAGACCAGCGATGTGCGCGTTGGCACAAAGCTTTGATGAAATTCGTCGGTCGAGGCATAAAGGCAGACGAGGAGCATCGTTCCCTGAACGCGCGGCCACGACCACGGCGGAAGATTTTTCGACTGGTTGAGCGCACGCCAGAGCAGCAGCGCGAGGATGGCGTATTCGGCGAGGTGACAGCATTTGCGGATGAGATGATGAATTATTTCAATGTTCGCCTGCGCCATTTGCGGAAAGAGCCAGTGCAGCAGCGGCTCGACGAAGCGCGAGGAACGCTGGTAGGAATGCGAATCGGCTGACGCTGTGAAAATCAGCGCCATCCAAATGAGAACAGGCAGCCAGTAATTCAGGAATGTACGGTGTTTTGGCACAGGGATAAAAAACAAGATTCGGCGCGCGCGGCAATCAGAATCGGAATTGAATTTGCAAAACCGCGCCGCATTTGGCATGAAACTGCGTCCGATAGAATCTTTTATGTTCAAGCTTGGAGTCAACATTGACCACATCGCCACCATTCGCGAGGCGCGGTATTGCGGGCGCGGATTTGGCGAGCCAAGTCCCGTCGAAGCCGCGCGGATTTGCGAGGCGGCGGGCGCGCACGGCATCACCGCGCACCTGCGCGAGGACCGGCGCCACATCCAGGACCGCGACATTCTGGAATTGCGGGAGAAAATCGGGACGCGGCTGAACCTTGAAATGGCCAACGCGCCGGAAATCATCGCCAACGCGCTCAAGCTGCGCCCAGCCATCGTCTGCATCGTCCCGGAAAACCGGATGGAAGTAACGACCGAAGGCGGACTGGATGTCGTCTCCGCAGAAAAATCCCTGACCGAGACGCGCAGGAAAATGAACGACGCGGGCATCGAAGTGAGCCTGTTCATCGCGCCGGATGAAAAGCAGATAGAAGCGGCGGCACGGACTGGAAGCCAGTTCATTGAATTGCACACAGGCCAGTTTGCGGAAGAATTTCAGGCAGTGTCATCGCGCTGCGATGACTGGACGGCGCAGCGCGCCATCCCTGCCGAGTCAAAAGAATTGCACCGTCTGATTTCCGGCGCGAAGCAGGCGCACGCGCTCGGCTTGAAGGTGAACGCCGGACACGGATTGAATTACGAAAATCTGCCGGCGCTTTTCCGCGTGCCGCATCTGGTGGAACTGAACATCGGCCACAGCATCGTGAGCCGCGCGGTCTTTGTCGGATTGGAAAAGGCCGTGCATGAAATGCTGGCGTTGATGAAAGATTATCGCGGGTGAATTTGCAGGACAGGCGTCGCGCCTGTCTCATTTAATCAGTTTCCGTGGCAATGGAGATAGGTGCGACGCCCGTCCTGCGCGAGTTTGCTTGCTCCTCAATCGCAAATCGTAAATCGTAAATCGAAAATGATCCTCGGCACCGGCATAGACATCATCGAAGTGGAGCGCATCAGGTCGTCGCTGGAAAAATTCGGCGAACGGTTCGGGCAGCGGATTTTGCTGCCGGGCGAAATGGCCTACTGTCTCACGCACAAGCATCCGGCGGTGTTTGTCGCCGCGCGGTTTGCGGCCAAGGAGGCGGTTTCCAAGGCGTTCGGCACGGGCATCTGCGCGCAACTGGGNNCACGGCAGGGGAAAACAGCTTTTTGAATCGCGCGGCGCCAAGAGGCTGCTCGTCAGCCTGAGCCACACGGAACATTACGCGGCTGCCACGGCGGTTTTGGAAGGTTAGATGTTTTGCGCGAAGGATGCGGGTATGGCGGGGACTCAAATCAAAGCCAGAGACTTGACCGCATGATAATTTGAAATCAAATAGCCATTTCCATTGAAGAAATCCAATTCAGTTCCGGCCGGGACAAACGGCGCAAGGATTTTTGGGTCAGCTTCGTAATTCAACATCGCCAAATGACGCCATTCGGCTGTCAGGAAAACTGGCGCTGAATTGTCTTTCATTCAGATGCGGCTCAGCTCCTGCCACAGGTGCGCGCTCATCAACTGGCCTTTGGCAAAACAGTCGAGGTTGAATTTTTCGTTGGGCGAATGCGCGTTGTCGTCGGGCAAACCCAGCCCGAGCAGCAGGGAATCCGCCCCGAGGATTTTCTTGAACTCGTTGACGATCGGGATCGAGCCTCCTTCGCGCATCAAGATGGGCTTGCAGCCGAATGATTTTTCCAGCGCGCGCAATGCCGCCTGCGCCTGCGGACTTGTCGGCGAAACTAGATATGCCTCCGCGCCGTGTCCGGCTTCGATCTCCATCCGCACGGTCGGTGGGCAAATATTCTTCAGATGATCGCAAACGAGTTTGCGGATGCGCGCGGGGTCCTGGTATGGCACGAGGCGGCAGGTGATTTTTGCGCTGGCCCACGCGGGCACGATGGTCTTGTTGCCGTCGCCCTGATAGCCGCTGGTCAGCCCGTTGATCTCGAACGTCGGGCGCGCACTGCGCTGTTCCATCGGCGTGTAGCCGTGTTCGCCGAACAGCATCGGAACGCCCAGCAGCTTTTTCAACTGTGCATCCGACATCGGGAACCGGCGGCTCTCCTCGCGCTCCTGTTTGGTGAGCGATTCCACATCCTCATAAAAACCGGGAATCTGGATGAA
>PKZR01000098.1 GCA_003133815.1 Limisphaerales bacterium
CCCCGAATATCTGGCTATTCTCACCGACGTTCCAGCTAAACACACCGATGTTTCAGCTATTCTCCCCGAACCTCTGGCTAAACCCACCGAAGGTCCAGAGCCCGCCACCAACCCCCCGGATTTGCCACCTAAACCTCCGTATAAGCGGCTCAATAACAGCTAAATATGCCAAAATCTGACCATCTAGCCCACGGCAGATGACTGGGAGCTGCTGGCCAAGATATGCCGTGCCGACGGCGCTGGGGTAAAGCTCCAGAGGTCTGGAGCACTCCAAGACGCTGCGCGCCCGCCCGGCCTGTTAAAATTCGCGCCAGCGTTTTGGAGTGCGGCGGCCCTCCACCGCTTTGGCCTTACGGCGACAATTTTTCGCGGCGCGGCAGATGGTTGGTGGCCGTCCGCATGGTGCCCGACCGGAAGGTCTTCCAGCGTGCCAAGGCCGCGTCGCTGGTGTCTTCAAACAGAAATTTCAGCGTCGGCGATTCGACGTGGCCGTCGCAAAAGACCACGTTGGCTTGGCTGTCCGACAAAGGAATTTTATCTGATGACCTTTAATTTGAACGCATCAGATAAAATTGTGCAGATCTGACCGTCGGAGTTTGTAACGCAATATGTTCCCTGTAATTCGTAATTTCCCAGGGCAAGATTCTTATCAAATTCAATATGTTCTGCCCATCCACCTGTTTCACCAGAAGCTAAACCCCAATGACTTCCAGCAGTAACATTGTGGTCAATAGGCCAACGCGGATTGTAGTATGACCTGACTTTGTGAATTATATTTGAATCGCTATCGATTAAATAAAGAGAATCCCCAACAGACGGAATGGCAGAAATAAATCCTTTAGTTTGATTGTTCAGTTTTGCGGTAAGCACCATTTTTGAACCCACATGCACTGCATTAGTATCGAGCCAAATCGAGAGGCGAACGTTGCAATCGGATTTGTCTTCCGCAAATACACAATACGTGCCGACACTAATCAGAAACCCAACCAAAAAGATTGAGCTAAACAATCTCATAACAATTATGACTTATCTGCGCTTCTCATACAAAAAGCAAACGATAATTGGAGCGGCTTACGCCATCGCGCGGGCGATGCTGTTCCACCANNNNCGCCCATGAGCTTGGCGCGTTCAACGACTTTCACGGCGTCGAGCGCTTTGCAACTGATGACGACGCGCGATTGCGTTTCGCCGAAGAGCAAGGCGTCCAACCGCACCGTAGCGGCGTCTCGGGAGAGCGCCGCATTCTTTTCTTCCGGTGAGTCAGCGGCACTCTGCCGAGCTGCCGCTACGCCGGAGAGATCAATCGTCGCCCCAATCAAACGCGGCGTTTCGCGGGCGATGAGCTGGCTGATGCAGCTTTCCGCGAGCGCGACGGCGAGGCCGCCTTCGCTGCAATCGTGCGCGCTCTTCACGAGGCCGGATTGGATCAGACCGAGGAGCGTGGTGTGCAGCGTCTTCGCGACTTCGAGGTCGCAGCGCGGCGGCGAACCCGCCTTCTTGCCGTGGACGACTTGCAGATATGCGCTGCCACCGAGGCCTTGCAACGGCGTGGCTTCCACCGCGTCGCCGAGCAGGATGATGGCGTCGCCTTCGTCCTTGAACCATTGCGTGGTGACGTGCTCGGGCTTGTCGATGAGGCCGACGACGGAAATCGTTGGCGTCGGATCAATCGGGCCGGCGGGGCTTTGATTGTAGAGCGAGCAATTGCCGCCGGTGACGGGCGCGTTGAAGGCTTTGCAACCTTCGGCCAACCCGCGCACGGATTCCGAAATCTGCCAGAACAACTCGGGCTTGGCCGGGCTGGGCATGTTGAGATTGTCGGTCGCACCGAGCGGCACGGCACCGGAGCAAGCCAAGTTGCGGCACGCCTCGGCCACGGCGGCTTTCGCGCCTTCGTAGGGATCGAGATAAACGTAACCGCCATTGCAATCCACGGTCATGGCGATCAATTTTTCAGAAACGGTCGGGTCGCCGACTTTCGCGGCGAGCTCCGCGCTCATCACGGGCAATGAATCGGTCTTGATGCGAATCACCGCCGCGTCGCTGCCGGGCAAAACCACCGAGCCGTCGCGCACTTGATGATCGTATTGGCGATACACCCAGTTCTTGGAGGCGATGCTCGGAAACGCGAGCAGCTTTTTTAAAACGTCGGCGGGCGCGGTCGTGTCGGCGATGCCGTCGAGGCGGAACGCCTTCACTTCCGCGATGTAAGCGGGTTCTTTCGCCTCGCGCTGATACACGGGCGATTCGTCGGCTATCTTCTTCGCGGGAATGTCCACGACCAGTTTGCCGCCGTGACGCACTTTCATGTGGCCGGTGTCAGTGATGATGCCGATCTCGGCCCACGGCAAATCCCACTTGTCGAAAATGCGTTTCACTTCCTCTTCGCGGCCTTTGTGGACGACGATGAGCATGCGTTCCTGCGATTCCGAAAGCATGAGTTCGTAGCTGCTCATGTTCGCGGCGCGTTGCGGAACTTTGTCGAGTTCGATCTCGATGCCCGTGCCCGCGCGCGCTGCCATTTCGCAGGTGGAACAGGTCAAGCCCGCCGCACCCATGTCTTGCATGCCCGCGACGCAACCGGTGGCGAGCAGTTCGAGGCACGCTTCGCACACGAGTTTTT
>PKZR01000193.1 GCA_003133815.1 Limisphaerales bacterium
ATCAGGATGATTTGGTGGTCGGTGGCGGGTGGATCATGCGGTGATCATCCTTTCGGAGTCGCGCGTTTATCTTTCCAGTTCAGGAACAATAAAATTGCCGTGACGATTCCGGTCGCTCCGGTGCAAATCGGCGCTAGAAACCTGTCCAGCGGAAGCGAGCCGCGGGCCGGCAACCGGAGTTGCGCGGAAAGAATTTCACCATCTGTGCCGAAGGAAGTTTTTGCGACGACATTTCCATCGCCGGAAACAGCCTGCGAAATGCCCGAGCTGGCGAGCCGGAAAATCGGAATGCCATATTCCGCCGCGCACACGGGCGCGACGCGCGAGTGCAGTTCGTGTTGATGCCGTCCCCACTCTTCAACATCCATTGTCGGGACGATGAGCAGTTGCGCTCCCTGTTCCACCAGCCGGTCGGTGACGCGCGTGTAGCTCAGATCGTAGCAGATGCAGATGCCGATCTTGCCCCATGGAGAATCCCAGACGTTCTGCACCGGCGCGGGAAGTCCGTCGTCGAAGAAGGGGATCGGGACGCTCTTGGCCTGCTTGAAAACAATATCGCCATTGGTCCCGACGACGAAGGCGGTGTTGTAATAAATGTGGTTGGTCACAAAATCCTTTCCGCCCACAACCAGAAAGCGCGCATTGTCACGGCACCACTTCTTTAACGAATCAGGAACTCCGCCTTCTGGATTATCGAGCGAGTATTCGCTCAAGACGAAAAGTTGTGCGTTGGTATTCTTTGCCAAAGCCTTGTCGAGCATCTTTGGAATCAGATTCGCAGGCGGAAATTCCATTTGGACGCCGACGATGGAAATTGGGCGGAATCTGCGCTTTGATTCGGCCAAGGCTGGAAGAAAAAGCGCCATCAAATACAACAAAATAAGAAACAAGAAGAAAATTACCGTCAGCTCTTTTCGAGACCTTGCTTTGAAATAAGCAATGATTGAATATTTGTTAGCAATTGCTGCTGAAATTCCAAAAACAAGAAATCCGATACCATACACTCCAAACAATCCACTCCCACCCAGCGACACATACCCAATATTCAGCCACGAAAACTTCAGGTAATAAAGTTCGCTGCGAAAATATTCGATGCCCGTCCAGACAATTGGAACCAGCCACATCGTCCTGACTTTTCCCCAGCGCCGGATGCCGCCGCAGACAATCGCCGTGAATAGTCCGGTCCAAAACGCAAGAATCAGCCAGAGCACAATTGCGGCTGCATTGAAAATCTTCCAGAAGAAAAACAGCTGCGGGGCGGCGCAGAGAAATCCCGTCGCCAGCCCGAAATAAAACGCACGCCGGACGTTCGGCTGGTCGGTGAGCCGGACGAGACAATACGCGTAGCCGAAGATGAACAGGCCGAGCGCGGAAAACTTGATGGAGGTGTAGGCCGCGTGAAAGCACGCCACGGCAAGCGCCAGCCACAGGATGGATTTTCCCCAGCCGGAAGGATTTGTCGATGATTTCAGGACATTCATCGTGCGTCTGCGAAATTAAATCACAGACCGCCGGGCGCGAAGGAAAATCACTCAGCCACCGGTTTTAACCGGCCTGTGCTCAGGCTCCCGCTTTTGCGGGCTTGGCCTTTGTGGCCTTTTTTGCATTCACCACCGCCTTTTTGCGTTTGATGTATTTTTCGCGGCGTTGGCGTTTGATGGCTTTGTTCAGTTGTTTGCCCATAAGTGTCTTTACTTTCTTCGCGTGTTGCGGTTTTGTTGTGTCACTATGAAAGTTTGTGCGCAACGATTCAATGTTTATTTCGTTATGATGGTGGCGGTCCTGTTCCTTTGCGGCTGCCAGACGGATGAAAAGGCCAGGTCCGGGAAGAAAATCGGCGCAATGCGCGTCCATATTGAAACCACTCCCGGTCCCGAAGGAACGAGCCAGACGATATCCGTGCTACGTTCCGATCCCGTGGCGGTGGTCATTGCGCCCGATCCGGTTTTGACGGAAGCCAACCTCATCAGCGCAAAAATCATCGAGTCACCCGGCGGATTTGCCGTCGAGGTGCAGTTCGACGAGAGCGGCACGTGGACTCTCGAACAATTCACCGCCGCCAATCCCGGCCTCCATCTCGCCATCTACGGCCAATGGGGGGACAAGCTCGCGAACGGCCGCTGGCTCGCCGCGCCGCTCATCACGCGCCGGATTGACAGCGGCGTGCTGTCTTTCACGCCGGACGCCTCTCGCGATGAAGCCGAACAGTTTGTCCTCGGTCTGAACAACGTGGCCAAGAAAATCCAGAAGGGCCTGCTCAAATGATTTTCCGCGCAGGTCGCCTTTTCATCTTACCCTTTGCGGCGCTGGTTTTGTTTTTCTGTGTGAATCTTTTTGCGCAGTCGCCGTTCCAGTTTCCGACGGCAAACCATTTCTTGTATGATCGCGGCGCCGAACTTCAATTTTTCGCGCCAACCGCGCCGGACAAGCCGTGGACGAGCGGCAGCTTCGGCTGCGTGCGCGACGACGGCACTCGGATGCACGAGGGCCTGGACATCCGCCATTTGCAGACGGACCGCCGGGGCGAACCGACCGATCCCGTCATGGCCACCGC